>JBEVLS010000043.1:0-4287 GCA_040509015.1 Microbacterium sp. | reverse complement strand
GGTCCTGGTTGTCGTCGCCGCCCTCGAAGTCGTCGCGCACGCGCACGAACGCCTCGGCGAGGTCGAGGTACTGCTGCTCGCCCGTCGCGCGGTACAGCTCGATGACCGCCATGTAATGCGACGGGCAGATCGCACTGCGGGCCAGTTCGAGCGGCTTGTTCGTGGCGAGGTCCTCGAGGAAGGATGCCGCGCCCCGCGCGACGTCGAGGAGGGTCGTCGACCCCGTGACCTCGTAGTGGCGGACGCCCGCCGTGATGAGGTGGCCGAGGTTGTAGGTCTCGAAGTGGAACCGGTCGGCCAGCGCCGTCGGCACACCGTCGTCTTCCGGTCCCGCGGCCTGCCGGAGGGCGATCAGCGTCGGCGTGTGCAGGTAGCCGTCTTCGCGCTGCACCGACGCGATGAGCTCCGCGACGCTCTCGATCGTCTCGGCGAGCCACGGCTCGGGGTCGGTCTCGAGCTGGGCGATCGCCGCCTCGAGCCACTTGTAGAAGTCGCCGTCCATGAACGGGGGGCCGTCGTGGACCCCGGCCTCGAGGCCCGCGGCGACGCGGAAGTTGCGCAGCCCCGAACTCACCGCCGGGTCGCTCAGCGACTCCCACATCGACGGAACGGTGGCCCTGCGGGTGCGCTCGTGCACGTCGCCCCAGAAGCCGCTCGCCCAGCGGGCGTCGCCGGACTGGAGTGCGCGCAGCGGTGCGCGCGTGGTGACGGTCGTCATCGGGTCCCCTCGGATTCGGTGATGTAGGCGCCGAGGCGCTCGATCCCCGGCGCGATGCTCGTCAGCACCGGGACGTCGACCCGCGCGGCCTCGGCGGCGGACGCCATCGACGCCTGCGCCAGCACGACCACGTCGGCATCCGCGGCCACGCGCTCGATCGCGGCGGCGACGAGGCGGTCGTGCGTCTCGCGGTCGCCCGAGGACACGGCCTCGAACGCACCCTCGATCACCTCCTCGACGATCCGCGGGTCCCGTCCCCCACCCGCAGCGCGTTCGCGCAGGAGCGCGACGGTGGGAACGAGCGTCGTCGGCAGCGTCGCCAGCACGGCGATCCGCGTGCCTGCGGCGGTCGCGGCATCCGCCATCGCCTCGTCGATGCGCAGGACGGGGATGCCGACCTCGGCGGCGATCGGCGCCGCGAGCTGCGAGATCGACGAGCACGTGAGCATCACGACATCGGCGCCCGCGCTCTTGGCCGCGTGGACGAGGTCGGCCACGCGTCCGGGGACGGATGCCGCGCGCGCGGCATCGCCGAGGTCGGCGACGATCCGGTCGTCGAGGTAGTTGACGAACGTGGCGTCGGGGAGCGCCGCGCGGGCGCGCTCGGTCACCGGTGCGATGACCACGGCGCCGGTATGGAGGAAGGCGATGCGGGTCATGCGGCGTCCAGCGCTCGGGAGTACGCGACGACGCGCTCGTGCCGCCCGTGCCCGACCTCTTCGGGTTCGCTTCCTTCGAGGTCGATGACGCCGGTCGCGCCGACGGGCACATCGACGCGCACCGACAGCGCGCCGTCGGCGAGACTCCACTCGACGGCGGTCTCTCCGTAGGGCGTGATGTGCCGTGCCGACGCCGAGGTGAGTCCGCCACCGGGGCGCGGGGCGAAGCGGATGCGACGGTAGCCCGGGGCATCGGGTGCGAGCCCGGCGACGACGCGATGGAGCCAGTCCGCCACGGCGCCCAGCGCGTAGTGGTTGAAGGACGTCATCGTGCCCGAGTTGACCGTGCCGTCGGGGAGCATCGCGTCCCAGCGCTCCCAGATCGTCGTCGCGCCCATCCCGACCTGGTAGAGCCAGGACGGGCACTCCTCTTCGAGGAGCAGATCGTAGGCGGCGTCGAGCTCGCCGTTCGCGCTCAGCGCGTCGGTCACGAGCGGCGTGCCGACGAATCCGGTCGCGATGCGGTTGCCGCTCTCGCGGACGAGCTCCGCCAAGCGCGCAGCGGCCCGGCCCCGCAGCTCAGCGGGGAGCAGATCGAAGCGCAGCGCGACGGCGTACGCCGTCTGGGCGTCGGAGGTCATGCGTCCGTCCGGTTCGACGTAGCGGGCGATGAAGGCGGCGCGCGCCTCATCGGCGAGGGTGCCGTAGCGCGTCGCGGCCTCGGTCTCTCCGAGCACCTCGGCCATCTGCGCGACGAGGCGGGCGGACAGGGCGAAGTACGCGCTGGCGACGAGGTAGCGGTCGGTCCGCGCGTCGGCCGGGTCCTGCGGCGGAGCGGCCGGGTCGAGCCAGTCGCCGAGCTGATAGCCCGTGTCCCACAGGCGGGACGGACCCGAGATCTCGGCCTGCAGGTCGACCCAGCGGCGGGCGCTGTCGAACTGCGCGCGCAGCACGCCGAGGTCGCCGAAACGCTCGTACAGCGTCCACGGCACGACGGTCGCGGCATCGCCCCACGCGGCGCCGGGGCGCTGCGGGGTCCACATCGTGTCGGTCGGGATCACCGGGACGAACCACGGCACGGTGCCGTCGGGCAGCTGCTCGGCCGCGAGGTCGCGCAGCCAGCCGGAGAGCATGCCGGACGTGTCGAAGAGGAACGACGCCGTCGGGGCGAACACCTGGATGTCGCCGGTCCAGCCGAGGCGTTCGTCGCGCTGCGGGCAGTCGGTGGGCACATCGACGAAGTTGCCTCGCATGCCCCACACCACGTTCTCGTGCAGGCGGTCCAGCGCCGGGTTGGACGACGAGAACCATCCCGTGCGCTCGAGGTCGGTGTGCATCACCCGCGCGACGAGGGCGCCGTCCGCGACGGCCGCGTCCAGATCGCCCGGCCAGCCGTCGACCTCGACGTAGCGGAAGCCGTGGAACGTGAAGCGGGGCTCCCACTCCTCGCCCTCGGCGCGACCCGCGAACGTGTAGCGGTCGGTCGAGCGCGCGTCGCGGAGCGGACGCGTGTAGAGCTCGCCGTGCTGCAGCACCTCGGCCGTGCGCAGCGTCACGGTCGTGCCCGCCGCAGCCGTCGCGCGCAGCCGCACGACTCCCACGAGGTTCTGGCCGAAGTCGAGCAGGCGGCTGCCGCCGGGCGTGGTGAGGACGGCCACCGGCGAGACGTCCTGCGTCACGCGCACGGGAGGAGCGGTGGGCGCCACGAGCGTCGCCGGGTCGCGGCGGCGCAGCTGCACCCGCTCCCACGCGCCGTCGTCGAAGCCCGCACGCGACCACCCGGCCTGCTCCTCGCGGGCGTCGTAGTCCTCGCCGTCGTACAGGCCCGACGTGATGACGGGGCTCTTCGCGGCCTTCCACGAGGTGTCGGTCGCGACGATCTCTCGCTCGCCGTCCTCGTACGTGAGCTCGAGCTGCCCGAGGAACGACTGGTCGTCGCCGAACACGTTGCGGAATCCGCCGCGCCAGCCGAGGCGGCCGCGGTACCAGCCGTCGCCGAGCCACGCACCGACCGCGTTGGCGCCCTGCTCGAGCAGTTCGGTGACGTCGTAGGTGTAGTAGCGCAGTCGGTCGCGGTAGACGGTCCAGCCCGGCGAGAGCACGTCGTCGCCGACGCGACGACCGTTGATCTCGGCCTGGTAGAGGCCGTGCGCGGTCGCATAGAGACGGGCGCGCACGAGTCCCGGTCGCACGGCGAACTCGCGCCGCACGAGGGCGGGGCGGCGCGTGTCGGTCATCGGGTTCTGCTCCCAGATCGCGCCGACGGGGCCGGCGATCCAGTCCGTCGGCTGCAGCAGGCCGGTCTCGACCGCGGCCCACGGTCCGGGCTCGCTCCACGCGCCGTCGTCGCCCTGCAGGCTGATGCGCACGTCGACGCGATCGCGCGAGCCGAGCTCATCGGCGGGCCAGGGGACGAGCACCTGGTCGGCCGACTCGACGTCGAACGAGCGCGTGCCGGTGCCCGTGGCGACTTCCACCCGGTACGCGACCTGCCGCCAGCCGGAGGGGGCGGACCCGACGGTCCACGACAGGCGCGGACGCGCCTCTCCGATGCCGAGGGCCTCGCGATGGTGCTCGAAGCGAGGGGCTGAGACTGTGGCCGTCATCGGTCACTTCCATTTCTTACTCGAAACGTTTCAGAGTCACATTCTATTCTCGCGAGAGGTCGCGGAGGAATAAGATTGTGACGTTTCAAAAGCGAGCGCACCGTCGCGCGGGACCACCCGGACCCCACGGTGCGACACTGGACCCAGGAGGCCCACACATGTTCATCGCGGTGACCGGAAGCAACGGAACCCTCGGTCGGGCGACCGTCGAACGACTGCGCGCCGACGGCCATGACGTCATCGGATTCGACCTCGCGGGCACTCCGGGAGTCGGCTTCACCCGGGTCGACCTCGCCGACTACGG
>JBEVLS010000042.1:0-3988 GCA_040509015.1 Microbacterium sp. | reverse complement strand
TCACGCTGACGTCCGAGTCGCCGGGTGGCGACGGTGCGACCTGGACCACGACCCACGGCGTCGTGGGGATGGATGCCGTCGGCAAGCCGCAGTGGCTGACCGACGGCATGAACGAGGCCGGGCTCTACGCCGGGGCCCTCTACATGCCCGGGTTCGCCTCGTACCCCGCCGCGTCCGCCGACCCTGCGCAGAACCTCGCCGTGCTGGACGCCGTGACCTTCGTCCTCACCCAGGCTGCGACGGTGGCCGAAGCCTTCGCGCTCCTCGCGACCCGGACGGTCTGGGGGCCGGTGAACCCGCTCATCGGAGGGACGCCGCCTCTTCACGTCGTGCTGCACGATGCGACCGGTGACGCCGGCGTCGTGGAGTTCGAGGACGGCGCCGCGCAGTACCGGCCCAACCCGCTCGGCGTCGCGACGAACGCGCCGTACCTCGACTGGCACTACGACAACGTGCGCAACTGGCTGCCCCGCCTGGGGGCGGCGAATCCCGCTCCGGTCGAGATCCGCGGCACGACGTTCGCGCCGCTCGCGCAGGGGCAGGGATTCGTGGGGCTTCCCGGCGACTCGGGCAGCACGGGCCGCTTCCTGCGCGCGACCGCGTACGTCGCGAACGTGCACGCGGGCAGGACCGCGGACGAGGCCGAGCAGAACGCGCTCCACGCGCTGAACAACTTCGACATCCCGGCGGGCCTCATGACCGGCGTCGGCCCGACGGGCATCGAGCAGGACGACCAGACGAAGTGGTCGAGCATCTCGAGCCTCAGCGCCCGCCGCTACATCGTGCGCGTGCAGGCGAACCCGACGCCGTTCGTCGTCGACGTCGCCGCCACCGACTTCTCGGGCGACGCACCGCGGCAGGTGGCGCTGGCCGCCGGCGGCTTCCAGCCGATCGCGATATGACGACGTACGTCGCATTCCTGCGCGCGGTGAACCTCGGCCCCACGCGCAGGTTTCCGAAGGAGGACATCATCCGCGTCGTGACCGACACGGGTTTCACGGGCGCCGCGACGCACATCGCGTCGGGCAACGTGCGGTTCGACACGACCCTTCGCTCGCGCGCCAAGATCGAAGCGACTCTCGAGAAGGCCTTCCTGGCCGATCGCGGGTTCGAGGTGCCGACGATCGTGTTCACCGCCGCCGAGTTCGCCGATCTCGCTCAGGATGCCGCGGCGCTGAACGCCGAGCACCCCGGCCTCGCGCGCCACTACGTCTATCTGCTGAAGGACGAGCTGCCCGCCTCCGTCGTGGCCGACGTCGAGTCGACGTCGTCGGATGCCGGCGAGATGGTCGTGCGCGGACGCGCCGTGCACGCGCTCCTCCTGCCCGGCTACCAGGACGGCGACGTCGATCCGCTGCGAGCGGCGAAGCTTCTGGGAGTCGGCACGAACCGCAATCTGAACGTCGTGACGACGATCGCCCGGAAATGGTGCTGACCGACTCGTCCACAGCCCCGCCTCCGCACCGCCAGCCCACAGGGTCTCCGGACGGCGCCGTGGCGTCGGCGGCGCTGGTTACGCTGGACGAGTGACCCCCCGCGACGACACTCCTCCTCCCCTGGACGTGTTCGACGCACCCCTCCCCGCCGATCCCTACGCCGATCTCGCGTGGGACCCCGACGAATTCGCGCCTCCCCCCGAGTTCGACGAGCCGCCGTTCCTCGATCCGCCCGTCGTCGCCGCTGCGTTCGCCGGCACCCCGCGCCACGAGTTCACGGGCGCCGATCCGAAGGCCGTGCTGCACGAGGTCTTCGGCTACGACACGTTCCGAGGTGATCAGGGCGACATCGTCGAGCACGTCATCGCGGGCGGCGACGCGGTCGTGCTGATGCCGACGGGCGGCGGCAAGAGCGTCACCTACCAGGTGCCCGCGCTCGTGCGCCCGGGCACGGGACTGGTGGTGAGCCCGCTGATCGCCCTCATGCACGACCAGGTCGACGCCCTCATCGCGAACGGCGTCCGCGCGGCGTTCCTCAACTCGACACAGGCTCCGAACGAGCGCGCCGCCGTCGAGCAGGCATATCTGGCGGGCGAACTCGACCTGATCTACGTCGCCCCCGAGCGGCTCTCGTCAGCGGCGACGACCAAGCTCCTCCAGCGCGGAAAGCTCAGCGTCATCGCGATCGACGAGGCCCACTGCGTGTCACAGTGGGGCCACGACTTCCGCCCCGACTACCTCGCTCTCGGCGACCTCGACGAGCGGTTCCCCGGCGTCCCGCGCATGGCGCTCACGGCCACCGCCACCCGAGAGACGCACCGCGAGCTCACCCAGCGCCTCGGTCTGCCGAACGCCCGGCACTTCGTCGCGAGCTTCGATCGCCCCAACATCCAGTACCGCATCGACGCGAAGGTCGACCCTCGCCGTCAGCTCGTCGCGTTCATCCGCGCGCAGCCCGAGTCGTCGGCGGGCATCGTCTACGCGCTGAGCCGCAAGACCGTCGAGCAGACGGCCGAGTTCCTGCGCGGCCAGGGCGTCGACGCCCTGCCGTATCACGCGGGCCTCCCGGCCGACGTCCGTGCGGCGAACCAGTCGCGCTTCCTGCGCGACGACGGCGTCGTCATGGTCGCCACCATCGCGTTCGGCATGGGCATCGACAAGCCCGACGTGCGCTTCGTCGCGCATATCGATCTGCCGAAATCGGTCGAGGGCTACTACCAGGAGACCGGCAGGGCGGGCCGCGACGGTGAGGCGTCCGTCGTGTGGATGGCCTACGGACTCGGCGACGTCGTGCAGCAGCGGCGCATGATCGATCAGAGCCCCGGCGACCGCGCCTTCAAGACCCGCCTGGGTCAGCATCTCGATGCGATGCTCGCGCTCTGCGAGACGATCGGATGCCGCCGGCAGAACCTGCTCGGCTACTTCGGGCAGGAATCCGCACCCTGCGGCAACTGCGACACCTGCATCGAGGCGCCCGAGACGTGGGACGGCCTGATCCCGGCGCAGAAGCTGCTGTCGACCATCGTCCGCCTCCAGCGCGAGCGCAACCAGTCGTTCGGCGCCGGGCACCTCGTCGACATCCTGCGCGGCGCGAGCACCGACCGCATCCGCCAGCACGCGCACGACGGCCTCAGCACCTACGGGCTCGGTGCCGATCTCAGCGAGCAGGACTGGCGCAGCGTCATCCGCCAGCTTCTGGCGCGCGGCATCCTCGTCGCCCGCGGCGAGTACGGCACCCTCGCCCTGGCCGACGCCGCCGGGGGAGTCCTGCGCGGCGAGACCGCCGTGCCGCTCCGCCGCGACGTGCTCGGGCGAGCAGGCGGCCCCGCGCGCATGCGCAAGACGAACGCCCCCGACACGCTCGCCGAGGGTGACCGCGGGCTCTTCGAGGCGCTGCGCGCCTGGCGGGCGTCGACCGCGAAAGAGCTCGGCGTGCCCGCGTACATCGTGTTCGGCGATGCCACGCTGCGCGCGCTCGCCGAGCGCAAGCCGGCGAGCCTCGCCGACCTCGACGGCGTCACCGGCATCGGAGCCAAGAAGCGCGAGGCATACGGCGATGCGGTGCTGGCGGTGATCTCCTCCGATTCCTGACCAAGCCTTGAAAACCTAGTGATCACTCGGTTTATGATGGCGACATGAGCAATGACGCTGATCGCCCCTGGTTCGACACCTCTCTCCCGGCTGCCGAGCGCCTCGAGTTGCTGCTGGACGACATGACCCTGGCCGAGAAGGCGGGGCAGCTCTTCCACGCGATGATCACCGCCGGCCCCGGCGGCACGCTCGCACCGGCGCAGCCCGCGTTCGGCCTTCCGTCGAACGATGAGTTCGTCGCGGACCTGCATCTGACCCACTTCAACCTCTTCGGGGCGCAGGACTCAGCCGCCGACATCGCGCGCTGGCACAACGCCCTTCAGGAGCATGCGCGGTCGACGCGCCTCGGCATCCCGATCACGATCTCGACCGATCCCCGCAACCACTTCAGCGACAACCCCGGCGCGGCGATCCTCTCGGGGCCGTTCTCGAAATGGCCCGAGACGCTCGGGCTGGCGGCG
>JBEVLS010000041.1:0-8438 GCA_040509015.1 Microbacterium sp. | reverse complement strand
GATCTCGGTCTCGAACTCGTCGCCGCCCTGTGCGGCGGTCTGCCCGCGGCGCTTGTTGCGCTGGCGTCCGCGGCCGTTGCCCTGAGCGCCGTCGTCGTCGGCATCGGATGCCGCGGCCTGCGCCTGGGGGGCGTTGTTCTGGTTCTGCTGGCGACCCTCGGGCGCCTTCTCGGCCTGCTGGCCGCCCTGGGCGTTCTGTCCGCCCTGGGCGTTCTGGCCACCGCGGCTGCGGCTGCGGCTGCGACTGCGGCTGCGGCTGCGGCTGGAGCCCTCGGACTGCGACTCGGCGTCGGAGCCGTTCTCGCCCTCGGTCTGCGCGTCGCCCTCGGAGGCGCTGTCGCCCTCGGCGCTCGCGTCGTCCGGCGTCGGCGTCTCGGTCCCGACCTGCGCCTCGCCGTCGGTGGCGACCGCGGCCTCATCGGCCGGCGCCTCTGCGGCGGGTGCCTCGGTCTCGGCGGGTGCCTCGGCGACGGGCGTCTCGGTCTCGGCCGGTGCTTCGGCGACGGGGGCCTCGGCGGCAGGTGCCTCGACAGGAGCGTCGGCGGCCTTCGCGTCCGTGCTCTTGGCGCGGCGCGGTGCGCGCTTGCGCACGGGCTTCGCCGGAGCGGGCTCCTCGGCCGGGGCCGCGTCCTCGACCGGCGCGTCGGCGGCCGCGGGGGCCTCGTCGACTGTCGGCGCCTCGGCGGCGGCTTCTTCGGCGACAGGAGCGTCGGCGGGGGCCTCGGCCGCGGTGTCGGTGGTTTCGGCGACGGTCTCGGTCGTGTCGGGCGCTTCTGCACGCTCGTCGGACTGGGCGTCGGTGTGGATCTCGGAGATGGACTCCACGAGTTCTCCCTTGTGAATACGAATGGATGTACACGACCGCACGGCCGGAGGCACGTGGCGTGTCACCGTTCGTGCTGTCCTCAGCGGACTCGGGGGCTGTTCCTTGCGGAACGGCGCCTGGACGAGCTCAGAGAACGTGCACGGAGGGCGTGCGGTGGTTTCGCAGAATTGCGACGGAGGCCAGATTCACGGGTTACGTGGAACCCTCCGCGTGCTCCACGGTACCACCCTTGACGTCGACGGCCAGCATGAGCGCCTCCCAGGGAGTGTCGTGGTCTTCGGCGACGAGGCTCGCCGCCTCGAGGCGACGGCCGGGACCGTCGGCGAGGACGAGCACGCTCGGCCCCGCGCCCGACACCACGGCCGCGAAGCCCGCCTCGCGCAGTCTGCGCACGAGACGGTCCGTCTCGGGCATCGCCTGCGCGCGATAGTTCTGGTGCAGCCGGTCGGCTGTCGCCGCGAGCAGCAGCTCAGGGCTCTGCGTCAGCGCCGCGATGAGCAGCGCCGAACGCGACACGTTGAAGACGGCGTCCTCGCGGGGCACCTGCAGCGGCTGGAGGCTGCGGGCGACCTCGGTCGACATCGTGAATTCCGGCACGAGCACGAGTGGCGCGACGCCGCGGTGCACGAGGAGCTTCTTGTGCTGAGGACCGTCTTCGTCCACCCAGGCGATGGTGAGGCCGCCGAAGAGCGCGGGGGCGACGTTGTCGGGGTGCCCCTCAAGCTCGGTCGCCAGACGCAGGAGCGTCTCGTCGCCGATCTCGACATCGCCCTGCAGCAGCCCCTTGGCCGCGAGCAGACCCGACACCACCGCGGCACCCGACGAGCCCATGCCCCGACCGTGCGGGATGACGTTGCGCGCTTCGAGCCGGAGTCCCGGCATCCGTCGACCGACCGCCTCGAAGGCGTACGCGATGGAGCGCACGACGAGGTTCGAGGCGTCGCGGGGCACATCCGTGCCGCCCTCGCCCAGGACCACGACCTCGAGCTCTCCGTCCGGCAGCGCCGTGACCGTGAGCTCGTCGTACACGCTCAGCGCGAGTCCGAGCGTGTCGAATCCGGGTCCGAGGTTGGCGCTCGTGGCGGGAACGCGCACAACCACCGAGCGCCGCACGGCGGGCTCGGGGGCGCTCTCGGGTGCCGGGGCTGTCGTCACGCGGTCGCCTCGGCGACGAGATCCAGGACGGATGCCACTTCGCTCGTGGTCGCGTCGACCACGGTCGGCTCGACGGTGGAGCCGTCGGCGTTGCGCAGAGCCCACTGGGGGTCCTTGAGTCCGTGGCCCGTGACCGTGAGCACGACCCGCGATCCCGCGGGGACGATCCCGGCCTCGGCACGGTCGAGGAGGCCTGCGACGCTGATCGCCGAGGCCGGTTCGACGAAGATGCCGACCTCGCCCGCGAGGAGCTTCTGCGCCGCGAGGATGCGGGTGTCGTCGATCGCGCCGAACCAGCCGTCGGTCGCGTCGCGCGCCTCGAGGGCGAGCTCCCACGACGCGGGGTTGCCGATGCGGATCGCCGATGCGACCGTCTCGGGGTTCTTCACGACCTCGCCGCGCACGAGCGGAGCGGAGCCCTCGGCCTGGAAGCCGAACATGCGGGGCACCCGCGTCGAGACGCCGCGCTCGGACTCCTCGCGATAGCCGCGCGAGTAGGCGGTGTAGTTGCCCGCGTTGCCGACCGGGATGAAGTGGAAGTCGGGCGCGTCGCCGAGCTGCTCGACGATCTCGTACGCGGCCGTCTTCTGACCCTCGATGCGATCCGGGTTGACGGAGTTGACGAGGTGCACCGGGTAGTGGTCGGCGAGCTCGCGAGCGATCTCGAGGCAGTCGTCGAAGTTGCCGCGGACCTGGATGAGGCGTCCGTTGTGCGCCACGGCCTGGCTCAGCTTGCCCATCGCGATCTTGCCCTCGGGGACGAGCACCGCCGCGGTGATGCCGGCGTGGGCGGCGTAGGCCGCCGCCGAGGCGGACGTGTTGCCCGTCGACGCGCAGATGACCGCCTTCGCGCCGTGCTCGACGGCGCGCGACAGGGCGACGGTCATACCGCGGTCCTTGAACGAGCCCGTGGGGTTCATGCCCTCGTACTTGACCCACACGTCGGCGCCCGTCAGGCGCGACAGAGCGGGTGCGGGCAGGAGCGGCGTGCCGCCCTCACCCAGGGTCACGACGGTCGAGGCGTCGGTGACGCCCAGCCGGTCGGCGTATTCGCGCAGGACTCCGCGCCAGACGTGTGCCATGTCAGTCTCCTTCTACTCGCAGCACCGAGACGACGCGCGTGACGACGTCGCTCGCGGCGAGTCGGTCGACGGTGTCGCTCAGGTCCTGCTCCTTGGCTCTGTGGGTGCCGATGACGAGGCGGGCGGTGACCGCCTCCTCGCCGCTCACGGTCTGCTCGACGGTCGCGATCGACACGCGGCCCTCGCTCAGCAGACCGGCGACCGCTGCCAGCACACCGGGCTGGTCCGCGACCTCGAGCGTGATCTGGTAGCGCGTCACGACGTGCCCGATCGGCACGATCGGGAGGTTCGCGCGCGTCGATTCGCCCACGCCCACGCCACCGGCGATGTGACGGCGGGCGGCCGAGACGACGTCGCCGAGGACGGCGGACGCCGTCTGGACTCCCCCGGCGCCGGCGCCGTAGAACATCAGGCTGCCGGCGGCCTCGGCTTCGACGAACACGGCGTTGTTGGCCCCGTGGACGCTCGCGAGAGGGTGCGTGCGTGGCACGAGGGCGGGGTAGACGCGCACCGAGATCGACTCGGCGCCGTCGCCGTCGTCGAGCCGCTCGCACACCGCGAGGAGCTTGATCACGTAACCGGCGTGGCGCGCGGCATCCATCATGCTCTTGTCGACCCGGGTGATGCCCTCGCGGTGCACCGCCTCGAGGGGCACCGTGGTGTGGAACGCGAGGCTCGCGAGGATCGCGGCCTTCTGCGCGGCGTCGATGCCCTCGACGTCGGCGGTCGGATCCGCCTCGGCGTAGCCGAGGGCCTGCGCATCGGCGAGCACGTCGAGGAACTCGGCACCCTCGGTGTCCATCCGGTCGAGGATGTAGTTCGTGGTGCCGTTGACGATGCCCATGATGCGGCGCACACGGTCGCCGGCGAGCGAATCGCGCAGCGGTCGGATGATCGGGATCGCACCGGCCGCGGCGGCCTCGTAGTACACCGACGCGCCCACGCGGTCGGCGGCGTCGAAGATCTCCGAACCGTACGTCGCGAGCAGCGCCTTGTTGGCCGTCACGACGTCGGCGCCCGAGCCGATCGCCTGCAGGATGTTCGTGCGGGCGGGTTCGATGCCGCCCATGAGCTCGATCACGATGTCCGCGCCGAGGATGAGCGTCTCGGCGTCGGTCGTGAACAGCTCCTTCGGCAGGTCGGCGTCGCGGGGCGCGTCGACGTCGCGCACGGCGATGCCGACGAGTTCCAGCGTCGCGCCGGAGCGGTCCGCCAGCTCGTCGGAGTGCTTCAGCAGCAGGGCTGCGACCTGGGAGCCGACGGCTCCCGCGCCCAGCAGGGCGACGCGCAGGCGGCGATAGTCGGTCATCTGATCCCTTCCTTCGGGTGTGCGTCGACGCCCGCATCACGGGAGAGCAGATCGTCGATCGTCTCACCCCGCACGATGATGCGCGCCTCTCCCCCGCGGACGGCGACGACCGGCGGCCGGGGTACGTAGTTGTAGGTGCTCGCGAGCGAGAAGCAGTACGCGCCGGTGGCGGGAACCGCCAGCAGGTCGCCGGGGGCGACGTCGCCGGGCAGGTACTCGTGGTCGACCACGATGTCGCCGGACTCGCAGTGCTTGCCCACGACCCGCACGAGGGCGGGCGCGGCGTCGCTCGTGCGCGACGCGATGCGCGCGGAGTACTGCGCGCCGTACAGCGCCGGCCGCGCGTTGTCGCTCATCCCGCCGTCGACGCTGACGTACAGCCGCGTGCCGCCGTCGGGAAGCGCGACGGGTTTGGTCGTGCCCACTTCGTACAGCGTCACTCCCGCGCGGCCGACGATGGCGCGGCCGGGTTCGAACGCGAGATTCGGGATCGGGATGCCGCGCACCTCGCACTCGCGGGCGACCGCGGCGGTGATCCCGGCGGCCAGCACCTCGAGCGGAGTCGGCGCGTCGGCGCTCGTGTAGGCGATGCCGAATCCGCCGCCGAGGTTGAGCACCGGAAGCTCGCCCCCCTCGCGCAGAGCGGCGTGGAGTCCGACGAGGCGCGAGGCGGATTCCTGGAATCCGGCCGTGCCGAAGATCTGCGATCCGATGTGGCAGTGGAGGCCGATGAGCGACAGGCTCGGGAGCTCCCGGATACGCGCGGCCACCGACGGGGCGTCGCCCAGCGTGAAGCCGAACTTCTGGTCCTCGTGCGCGGTCGCGAGGAAATCGTGGGTCTCGGCGTGCACGCCGCTGTTGACGCGGATCAGCACCGGCTGCACCACACCACGACGCTCGGCGATCTCGGCGACGCGCTCGAGCTCGACCCGGCTGTCGATGACGATGGATCCGATCCCGACCTCGACGGCGCGATCGAGCTCTGCGACGGACTTGTTGTTGCCGTGGAAGCCCAGCCGGGCCGGATCGGCGCCTGCGGCGAGTGCCACGGCCAGTTCGCCGCCCGAGCAGACGTCGACCGCGAGACCCTCTTCTGTCACCCAGCGGACGACCTCGGTCGACAGGAACGCCTTGCCCGCGTAGTAGACCCGCGCCTGCACGCCGTGCGCGGCGGCCGCTCCCCGGAAGGCGGCGAGCGCCTCACGAGCGCGTGCGCGGACGCCGTCCTCGTCGAGGACGTACAGCGGAGTGCCGAAGCGCGCGGCGAGCGCGGTGGCCTCGACGCCCGCGATCGAGATCACTCCCTGCGCGTCGCGCGCGGCATCCGTCGGCCACACGGGCTCGGTCAATCCGTTCGCGTCGCCGGGGACCGTCAGCCACGACGGGACGGACGAAGGAGTGGACGACGCGGACACGGTGGAACCAATCGGAGTGGATGCTTCGGCGCTGGGATTCAGTCTTGGCCTTGTGTTCAGCGCCTCCGGGGATCGCCCGGTTGAGACGGCCGCCACGGGCGGTCGAGGCACGCCGGGCAGCCTTTGAAGTCTAGGGCACCGTCAGCACGTGCCCTTTTCGCGCATCGCCGGGTCGCTGAGGATCGTCGGCGCCACCGAGAACCGCGCGACGACCTCGTCGCCGTCGACCTCGACGTCTTCGAGCGCGAGCCCGGCCGGCAGGTTCTGCGCGATGCACACGGGCCAATCCCGAAGCACCGCGTTCGAGAGGATCCCGAACTGACGGCGCAGCTCGTCGGCGGTGACGTCGGCCCCCGCGACCTGGATGGACGCCGGTGACAGCACGAGGTCGCCCTCTGCCGCGCTGGGGGTGAGCGAGACGCCCACCGGAACGGCCACCCCGAAGACCGAGAGCTCGATGGAGGCGGTGACGTCGGGCTCCGCGATGCCGAGCGACTCCGAAGGGAACGAGTCGACGCTCGTCATGAGCTGGCGGAGCTGCTCCTCGTCGAGGCGCACGACGGCCGTCCCCGCGCCGATCTCTCCCCCGCGGATCGGCACGTCGGTCGCCTCGACGACGATGTCGCCCTCGAAGGTGCCGACCGCGATGTCGTCGGACGAGATGCGGATCTCGTCCAGCGATCCGCCGATGAGCTGGGGCAGAATCGCGCCCGGCACGTCGACGTCGATCTCCTGGTCGGCGGGCACGGCGAGGTTCGAGGTGATCTGCGTCTTGACCGTCTTGATCACGAGATCGCGCGCGATCGCCTCGGCGGCGAACCACGCGACCACCGCGAGCACGATCACGATGCCGAAGGCGACCAGCCACGGCCACGCCCGGCGGCGACGGCGCGGCTCGGGCGACGACACGAGGCCGTCCGGAAGCGGCAGCGTCGGCTGCGTGTCGCCCGCGCTCATCGCACTACATCCGCTCCGGTGCGCCGACGCCGAGCAGCGTCAGTCCGTTGCGCAGCACCTGCCCCGTGGCGTCGTTGAGCCACAGGCGCGTGCGGTGCACGGGCTCGACAGGAGCGTCTCCGAGCGGGATCACACGGCAGCTGTCGTACCAGCGGTGGTAGAGCCCCGCGAGCTCTTCGAGGTAGCGCGCGACGCGGTGCGGCTCGCGCACCTCTGCGGCGAACGCCACGACACGCGGGAACTCCTGCAGCGCCCCGAGAAGCGCCGACTCGGTCTCGTGGGTGAGCAGCTCGGGCGCGAACTCGGAGCGGTCGACTCCGGATGCCGCGGCGTTGCGCGCCACGTTGTGCGTGCGGGCGTGCGCGTACTGCACGTAGAAGACCGGGTTGTCGTTCGTGCGCTTGCGAAGGATCTCGGGGTCGAGAGTGAGCGGTGAGTCGGCGGGATAGCGGGCGAGCGAGTAGCGCAGCGCATCCGTCCCGAGCCACTCCCGCAGATCGTCGAGCTCGATGATGTTGCCCGCGCGCTTGGACAGACGCGCGCCGTTGATGGACACGAGCTGCCCGATCAGCACCTCGATGTCCTTCTCCGGGTCGTCGCCGGCCGAGCCCGCGAGCGCCTTGAGACGGTGCACGTACCCGTGGTGGTCGGCGCCGAGCAGGTAGATCTTGTGCGCGAAGCCGCGGTCGCCCTTGTTCAGGTAGTACGCGGCATCGGCGGCGAAGTACGTGTACTCGCCGTTCGATCGGCGGATGACGCGATCCTTGTCGTCGCCGAAGTCGGTCGTGCGCACCCACACGGCGCCCTCGTCGTCGAAGACGTGGCCCTGCTCGCGCAGGCGGTCAACCGCCTCGTCGACGAGGCTCGGGGCGCCGTCGATGTGGGCGTGGAGCGTGCGCTCCGAGAACCAGACGTCGAAGTGCACATTGAACTTCTCGAGCGACGCCTGGATCTCACCGAGCTGGAACTCGTACGCGAGCTCGATCGCGACGGCGGTCTGCTCGTCGCGATCCAGCGTGAGGACGTCGGTCCGTGCGCCGAGCACGCGGGCGGCGAGCTGCTGGATGTAGGAGCCCGTGTAGCCGTCCTCGGGCGTGGGCTCCTCGTTCATCGCGGCCACGACCGAGCGTCCGAAGCGCTCCATCTGCGCGCCCGCGTCGTTGATGTAGAACTCGCGGACGAGCGTGGCGCCGCTGGCCAGCAGCAGACGTGCGATCGAATCGCCGAGGGCGGCCCAGCGCGTGTGCCCGATGTGGAGCGGGCCGGTCGGATTGGCGCTGACGAACTCGAGGTTGATCGAGTTGCCCCGCTGCGACTCGTTCGTGCCGAACGCGGCGCCGGCGTCGACGATGGTCTTCGCGAGCGAGCCCGCGGTCGCGGCATCCAGTCGGATGTTGATGAACCCGGGGCCGGCGACCTCGACGCTGGCGACACCGTCGACGGCCTCGAGACCCGCCGCGATCTCGGTCGCGAACTCGCGGGGGTTCGCGCCGACGACCTTCGCCAGCTTCAGCGCGGCGTTGGAGGACCAGTCGCCGTGGTCGCGGTTCTTCGGGCGCTCGAGCGGAAGGTCGGCCGCGGTCAGCGCGTCGGCGGAGCCGGGTCGTGGCCCCACGGCGAGAGGGGCGACGACGGGGACCAGAGCGGCAGAAACGGCATCCGGATCCAAAACCCGGACAACCAAACGGGGCGCG
>JBEVLS010000040.1:0-6511 GCA_040509015.1 Microbacterium sp. | reverse complement strand
GCCAGGGCGTCCGCGGCGCGCACCAGGGCGAGATGCGAGAGCGCCTGGGGCGTGTTCCCCGCGTGACGGCGTTCGCGCACGTCGTACTCCTCGGACAGCAGGCCGAGCTCGTTCGCGATGCCGCAGAGCCGATCCATGAGCGCTCGCGCATCGTCCAGCCTCCCGCTGCGGGCGTACTGCTCCGCCAGCCAGAACGAGCAGGCGACGAAGGGATGCTCGTCGCCCGCGAGACCGTCGACCTCCGTGTCGGTGCGATAGCGCAGCAGCAGCCCGTCCCGCTGCAGCGTGCGCTCGATCTCGGCGACCGTTCCGAGCATCCGCGGGTCGTCGTAGGCGCAGAAGCCGACGTGGGCGAGGATCAGCAGCGAGGCATCCACCTCGGTGGTCCCGTAGTACTGGACGAAGTGGTTGCGCTCGGCATCGAAGCCGTCGCGCTCGACCTCGTCGCGAAGGCGATCGCGCAGGCGCGTCCACAGGTCGGCATCGCCGGCCAGGCCTCCCTCACGGACGGCGCGCACCCCGCGGTCCAGCGCCGCCCACATCATCACCCGCGAGTGGGTGAACATCCTGTCCTCGCCGCGGATCTCCCAGATGCCCCGGTCGGGCCGGTCGATCCACTCGATCATCTGGGTCAGCAGCGCCCGCTGCAGCGGCCAGGAGAAGGCGTCTTCGGCGACACCCGCCGCGCGGGTGGCTTCGAGCGCGACCATGACCTCGCCGATCACGTCGGCCTGGTACTGGTCGACGGCGCCGTTGCCGATGCGCACGGGCGCCGCTCCCCGGTAGCCGGGCAGGCTGTCGAGCTCGCGCTCGCCGAGGTCTCGCTCGCCCGCGAGCCCGTACATGATCTGCACGTCGGCCGGGTCGCCCGCGACCGCCCTCAGCAGCCAGGAGCGCCAGCTCTCGGCCGCCGCGGCGAAGCCGTGGCTGAGGAGCGCCTCGAGCGTGAGGGCGGCGTCGCGCAGCCAGACGTAGCGGTAGTCCCAGTTGCGCGAACCGCCGAACTGCTCGGGGAGCGAGGTCGTGGCCGCGGCGACGATCCCACCCCTGCTGTCGTGAGTGAGCGCCCGGAGCACCAGGAGCGAGCGCACGACGGAGTCGCGGTGGGGGCCCCGGTGGTCGATCCGGTCGGCCCAGTCCTGCCACCAGGCGCGTGTGACGTCCAGGGAATGGTCGACGTCGAGGGGCGCGGGCGCGTCGTGGTGCGACTTGAACCAGGTCAGCGTGAGATCGACCACCTCGCCGGCTTCGACCTCGATCGCGGCGGTGTGGACGTGATCGTTCGCGGTCAGCGCGGCGCCGCGCAGCACCAGGGCGTCCGGTCCGGCCATCGCGAGAAGAGTCGGAGTGCGGCCGGGCACCTGGCGCATCCACGGCATCGCCCGCGCGTCGTCGACCCGCAGGCGCATCGGGTCGGTGACCGCGACTCTGCCCGAGACGCCGACGATGCGGCGCACCACGTCGACCCGGTTCCGGTCGATCGGCATGAAGTCGTAGACGTCTGCGACGCCCTCCGCCGTCCGCCAGCGCGTGACCAGCACGAATGTGTCGCCGTCGTAGTGGCGAGAGCTCGTCGCGTCCGCGTCGACGGGACGCAGGCTCCACGACCCGTGCTCATCGTCGCCGAGCAGGCCTCCGAACACCGAGGGCGAGTCGAATCTCGGCACGCACAGCCAATCGATGCTCCCCTGCGACGAGACGAGCGCTGCGGTGCGAGAGCTGCTCAGCAGCGCATAGTCCTCGATGGGTGCGGGCACGCTCCGATTCTCGCAGTGCGCCCGACGCCGTCGGCGGCGACGAGCTCAGGACGTGGGCGCTTCGAGGACCGCCAGCACGTTGCCGGCGGGGTCGCGGAACCACGCGATCGGAGGGCCGCCGTTGCCGCGCACGATGCCCTTCTCGTCGGAAGGGAACTCGTCGTCGGAGTAGATCTTCGTGACGACGCCCTTCTGGTTGAGCTCCTCCACGGCCGAGTCGATGTCGTCGACGGGGAAGTTCAGGATCGTGAAGCTCGCGGGGGTGTGGTCGCTCTTCGCATACGCGAGGATCGTCGCCCCCGACTCGAGGTGGAGCTCGAGGAAGCCCATCTCATTGTCGTGCACCTCGATGCCGAGGATGCCGGCGTAGAACTCGCGCGCCGCCGTCGCATCGTCGATCGAGAAGCCGCTGAAAGCACCGTCTGCGTTGAATCCGGTCATGCGACCAGCATCCGCCCCTCAGCCTCGGCTGTCGAGGGTTTCGACGAGGATCCCGTCGGCGTCCGCCCACACGTGCGCGCCCGGTGCGAACACGACGCCGCCGATCGTGACGGGCACGTCGACCTCGCCGGCACCGTCCTTCGCGCTCTTGCGGGGGTTCGAGCCGAGCGCCTTGACGCCGAGCGGCAGGACCGCGATCGCGTCGCGGTCGCGGATCGCGCCGTGCACGATGATGCCGGCCCACCCGTTCTCCACCGCGGATGCCGCGATGAGGTCGCCGACGAGCGCGGACTCGAGCGACCCGCCGCCGTCGATCACCAGCACGGCGCGCTCGCCCGGAGTGGCGAGCACCTGCTTGACGAGTGCGTTGTCGCGGTGGCAGCGGATCGTCCGCACGCGCCCGTCGAACGCCGCGCGGCCGCCGAGGTCGAGGAACTGCAGCGGAACGGAGTCGAGCGCGTCGCCGCGCTCGTCGTAGAGGTCTGCCGTCGAGATCGTCATGCCCTCACGCTAGGCGCGCCGCGTCGGATGCGACGCTCCTCGCGGAGGTGAAGGTCCGCCGACCTTCACTCCCGCGCAATTCCTCAGCGGCGCGGGTTGTCGTCGGGATGCAGCACGGTGAAGAGCGAGTAGGAGTCGCCGTCGGGGTCGGGACCGCGTTCCTTGAACTCCGTCACGAGGGCGGCGAGCCGGTCTTCGAGTTCGGCCTTGTGCGCCGCGTCGAGCCGGAGCCCGAGCCAGGTGACGTCGAGGTCGTCGTCCGCGAGACCCTCGATCTGCTGCAGGAACGTGTCGACGAGCACATGACCGCCGCCCGGCATCGAGGTGCGCCACGAGAGGCCCGTGGCACGGTAGGGCACCTCACGGGCGCCCTGCGCCCCTGTGCGTTCGGCTTCGGCCGCGAGGTAGCCGGTCTGCACGAGCGTGCGCACGTGATGGAGCATCGTGCCGGGATTGACCCCGAGGAGTCCGGCGAGCTCCTTGTTCGTGCGGGCATCGAACGCGCACAGCCGCAGGACGCGCAGTCTCAGAGGCGAGCTGAGAGCCCGCAGGCGTGCCAGGGTCTGCGGATCGTCGCCGCTCAGGTCCACGCGTTCCTCGGACATGCCACGACGATACCGGACTGATTGACTTATCCCAATCACTGTCGCAGACTGATCGACGTGTCACGATCAGTCGACGAGCCGGGCGACGGCGAGATCCTCGCCGAGGCACGCGCCGAGGCATCCACACCCTGGTCGCCCGCGAGCCCCGCCGATGCCGTCGAGGCCGACCAGGGTCCGCCGCCCGGGGCCACCGCGCCGCCGGGCTCGCTCTGGCGCGACGCGAACTTCCTGCGGATGTGGAGCGGCCAGGGTCTCAGTCAGTTCGGCGCCCAGATCACCGAGCTGGCACTGCCGGTGCTCGCGGTGCTCGTGCTGCACGCCACCGAGGCCGAGGTCGGATTCCTGACCGCCGCGGGCGTCGCGGCCTTCCTCGTCGTCGGCCTCCCCGCCGGCGCGTGGATCGACCGCATGCGCAAGCGCCACGTCATGATCTGGGCGGACGCCGTGCGCGCGGTGGCGTTGGCGATGCTGCCGCTCCTGTGGTCGCTCGGCGTGCTCGAGATGTGGCATCTGTACGCCGTCGCACTGGTCATGGGTGTCGCCACGGTGTTCTTCGACGTCTCGTACCAGAGCATCATCCCGTCGCTCGTGCGCACCGATCAGATCGCCGAGGCCAACGGCAAGCTCGAGTCGACGCAGCAGCTCGCAGGTCTCGCCGGTCCGGCGATCGGCGGCGGGCTGGTGAGTCTGCTCACCGCTCCCCTGGCGATCCTCGCGACGGTCGCCACCTACATCGCGTCGTTCTTCGCGCTCGTGTTCACCCGCGACCACGAGCAGCCACGTGCCGCTGACGACCACGAGCCGCTCCTGCGCGAGATCGGAGAGGGTCTGCGATGGGTGTTCGGCAATCGGCTGCTGCGCCGCATCGTCGCGACGACCGGCATCGCCAACCTCTTCGGCATGATGACGTCGACGCTGATGCCGATCTTCTTCCTGCGTCTGCTCGATTTCTCGCCCACCCAGATGGGCATCGTGTTCTCGCTCGGCGCCGTCGGAGGGCTGCTCGGCGCGATCGCGACACCGCGGATCGTGCGACGCGTCGGCGAGGGCCGGGCCATCCCGATCTCGGCGATCGGCTTCAGCGTCGTCCCGGTCCTGTTCCCGGTCGCCTGGCTCGTCCCCGCGTTCGCCTTCCCGCTCCTGGTGGTGCAGGGCTTCCTCATGAGCTTCACGGTGCTGCTCTACAACATCACGCAGGTGACGTTCCGACAGCGGATCACCCCGCCTCGACTCCTCGGTCGGATGAACGCGTCGATCCGTTTCTGCGTGTGGGGCGTCATGCCGATCGGGGCCCTCGTCGCCGGAGCCCTCGGGACGTGGATCGGCGTCGTGCCCACGCTGTGGATCTCCGCGGCAGGACAGCTGCTCGCGGGTCTGTTCGTCGTGATCGGTCCGTTCTGGAGCATTCGCGACCTTCCGGATGCCGCGGCGACGCCGGCATCCGATCCGGTCTGACACCGGGCACTACCGCGCCGCCGCGAATCGCGCAATCCATTCCCCCCATGCCATCGCACGTGGTTGGTTGTCATCATGACCGCGCGCATCGTCTCGATCGGCACCGCCGTGCCGTCCACGGTGGTGGGCCAGGATCACGTGCGGGACTTCTTCGCCGCTCAGCCCGGACTCGACCGTCTGGCGCAGCGCCTCATCCACGCGGCCTTCGACGCGGCGGCGATCGACACGCGCCACACCGTGCTCACGCAGCTCGCCGACGGTCATTCCGCCGATGCCGGGCTCGATGTCGTCGGCCCCTCGGGCGAGCTGCTCGCCCCCACCACGGGTGAACGCAACGCCTTCTACGAACGAGCCGCGCCCCCGCTGTACGCGGACGCTGCCCGGGCGGCGCTCGACGACGCCGGCATCGCGGCATCCGCCGTCACGCACGTCGTCACGGTGTCGTGCACCGGCTTCTTCGCCCCGGGACCGGACTTCCGGCTCGTGAAGGATCTCGGCCTGTCGACACGGGTCGAGCGCTTCCATCTCGGGTTCATGGGATGCTCTGCGGCGCTTCCGGCGCTGCGGCTGGCCGCGAGTCTCACCGCAGCGCAGCCCGACGCCGTCGTCCTCGTCGTGTGCGCCGAGCTGTGCACCCTGCACATCCGGAGCTCGCCCGATCCCGAGCAGATCGTCGCGTCGTCGGTGTTCGCCGACGGAGCCGCGGCGGCGATCGTGACCGCGGCACCCGGCACCGGCCGGCGAGGCGGGCTCGATCTCGACCGTTTCGCCACGGCGCTGACCGACGACGGCGAGTCCGACATGGTGTGGACGATCGGCGACCACGGGTTCGAGATGACTCTCACCGCAGAGGTGCCGAGGATCATCGGGCGAGAGATCCGCGAGGCCGTCGGCGGCTTCGTCGGCGACGATGCGCCCGCCGCCTGGGCGGTGCACCCCGGCGGACGGAGCGTGCTGGATCGCGTCGAGGGCGGCCTGGAGCTCGGCAGCGAGGCACTCACCGCATCACGGCAGGTGCTGCGGGACTACGGGAACATGTCGAGTGCGACGGTGCTGTTCATCCTGCGCGCGCTGCTCGGCGACGACGAGCTCGCGGACGGCGCGCGCATCGCCGCACTGGCCTTCGGACCCGGCCTCACCGTCGAATCCGTCCTGCTCACGAAGCGCGCACCCGCATGACCCTCGCCGCCCGCGACCCCTCCGTGCGCGAGCTCATGGACGACCCGTCGTGCGATCCGGAGCGTCTGCGCGCGACGCTGCGCCGGTTCGCGACGGTCAATCGGCTCGTGTCGGGTTGGGGCACGGTCTACCGGTCGAGGCTCGGCCCGTGGCTGGCGAGGCTCGACCGCCCCGCCCGCGTGCTCGACATCGGCTCGGGCGGCGGCGACGTCGTGAGCCGACTGGCGGGTCTGGCCCGGCGCGACGGGCTCGCCGTGCACTGGACGGGCATCGACCCCGACCCCCGCGCGCACGAGGTCGCGATCGCGCACGCGCGCGACGATGTCGAGTTCCGGTGCGCGGATGCCGCGCAGCTCCTCTCGGACGGCGAGCGCTTCGACGCCGTGGTGTCCAACCACGTCATCCACCACCTCGGGCCCGACCTTCCCGGCTTCCTGACCGATTCGCTCGCCCTCTCGACCGGACCGGTGCTGCACGGCGACATCGCCCGCAGCCGCGCGGCCTACGCGCTCTACGCGGTGGGGATCACGCCGTTCGCGCCGGGGACGTTCCTGCGCACCGACGGACTGCGAT
>JBEVLS010000039.1:0-7444 GCA_040509015.1 Microbacterium sp. | reverse complement strand
TCTTGTCTTCGGCCGCGTGCTCCTCGGCCTCGCGCACCATGCGGTCGATGTCTTCCTTCGGCAGCGACGAGCCGCCGGTGATGGTCATCGACTGCTCCTTGCCGGTGCCCTTGTCTTTCGCCGACACGTGCACGATGCCGTTGGCGTCGATGTCGAAGGTGACCTCGACCTGCGGCACGCCGCGCGGCGCCGGCGCGATGCCGGTGAGCTCGAACGTTCCCAGGTTCTTGTTGTCGCGGGTGAACTCGCGCTCGCCCTGGAAGACCTGGATCGCGACCGACGGCTGGTTGTCGTCGGCGGTGGTGAAGGTCTCGCTGCGCTTGGTCGGGATGGCGGTGTTGCGGTCGATGAGCTTCGTCATGATGCCGCCCTTGGTCTCGATGCCGAGGCTCAGGGGGGTCACGTCGATGAGCAGCACGTCCTTGCGCTCGCCCTTGAGGACGCCCGCCTGGAGGGCAGCGCCGACGGCGACGACCTCATCGGGGTTGACGCCCTTGTTGGGCTCCTTGCCGGTCTCCTGCTTGACGAGCTCCGACACCGCGGGCATGCGGGTCGAGCCGCCGACGAGCACGACGTGGTCGATGTCGTCGACCTTGATGCCGGCTTCGCGGATGACGTCGGCGAAGGGCTTCTTGGTGCGGTCGAGCAGGTCCTTGGTGAGGTCCTCGAACTTGGCGCGCGTGATCGTCTCGGAGAGCGACACGGGACCGTTCTCGGTCAGGGACAGGTAGGGAAGGTTGACGCTCGTGCTCGTCGAGGACGAGAGCTCCTTCTTGGCCTGCTCCGCGGCCTCCTTGAGGCGCTGGAGGGCGATCTTGTCACCCGAGACGTCGACGCCGGTGGTGTCCTTGAACTGCTTGATGAAGTAGTCCACGAGACGCTGGTCCCAGTCGTCGCCGCCGAGGCGGTTGTCGCCCGCGGTCGAGAGCACCTGGATCGTCGAGAAGTCGTCGTCCTTGCCCACTTCGAGAAGCGACACGTCGAACGTTCCGCCGCCGAGGTCGAAGACGAGGATGAGCTCGTCCTCCTTGCCCTTGTCGAGGCCGTATGCGAGTGCGGCCGCGGTGGGCTCGTTGATGATGCGCAGGACGTTGAGGCCCGCGATCTCGCCGGCTTCCTTCGTCGCCTGACGCTCGGCGTCGTTGAAGTACGCGGGGACGGTGATGACGGCGTCCGTCACCGTGTCGCCGAGGTACTGCTCGGCGTCGCGCTTGAGCTTCTGCAGAATGCGCGCCGAGATCTCCTGCGGCGTGTAGTTCTTGCCGTCGATCGCCTGCGTCTTCCAGTCAGTGCCCATGTGGCGCTTGACCGACGCGAGAGTGCGGTCGACGTTGGTGACGGCCTGGCGCTTGGCGGTCTCGCCGACCAGCACCTCGCCGTCCTTCGTGTACGCGACGACCGACGGGGTCGTGCGGAATCCTTCGGCATTGGCGATGACCTTGGGCTCGCCGCCCTCGAGGACGCTCACGACGGAGTTCGTCGTACCCAGGTCGATTCCCACAGCACGTGGCATGTATTTCTCCTTCTGGTGTGAGCCGTGACGGATGCCGCGGCCCGAGGTTGATGTGAAATTCTTGGTCGGCGTCAATGAGTTGAGCCGTGATGACTCAACCCTAGCGCGATCGACATCCGCGTGTCAAATGAACTTGATATGAATCGGCTCAACTTTGATGCCGGCGTGTGGCGGGGCCTGCTCAGCCTTCGCTGACGGAGTGCGCGAGGGTCTGCAGGCCGATCACGACGAAGCCCAGCGCGACGAGGATGAGCAGTGCGAAGAGCTGCTCCCACCACCGCAGCGTCGACCGGCGCACGGCGAACCAGCCGATGATCCCGAGCGTCGCGATGTAGACGATGATCGACGCACGCAGAGCGGCATCGATCGACATGACGTCCAGCCAGGCGAGTGCGATCAGGATGCCGGGCACGAGCATCGTGCCGAGCGCCCCCAGTGCGATCCTGCCGAGGATCGCCCACTCCCTGAGGCCGGGGAACTCCTGGTGCACGGCGAGGTGCGAGATGACGTCCGAGACGAACCCGGCCGCGGTGATCCCGACGACGCCGAGCACGAGCGCCAGCAGGGCGTGCTCAGGGGTCGGATGCGCGGCGGCGGCCGCGACGAGCACGATGGCGAGGCCGGTGAAGGTCGCGTAGACCCGCTCCTTGAAGTACGCGACGAAGTCGTCGGTGTGCCCCTCGAGCTCGGTGATGCGGTCGCGCGCCCGCTCGGCGCGGGTGCGGCGCCGGTTGTGCGGAGCGTCGCGCCGGCGCCGGGCGCTGCCTGCGGCATCCGTCACATCATCCATCCGCGCCCCCGTCGATCCTGTCGGCGAGCTTATCCGCCGCTGCAATGACGCTCCGCCCCCTCGGGTCGGAGTAGCGTATGGCGAACCGCAACGATGCGGCATCCCGCCCCGGATGGGTGCGAAACCGCTCGTTCATCGAAGGGCCCTAGCGTGACGGACATGTCGCCCCATGATCAGCCTGCGCTGACGCCCCCGCCGCCGACCGCCGACAGCGGGGCCGTGCCCGTGATGGGCCTGGACCTCCGCGAGAACCGGCCGGCCAAGCGATCGACGATCTTCTCGTGGGCGCTGTGGGACTGGGCCACGCAGCCCTTCAACACGGTCATCCTGACCTTCATCTTCACCGCGTTGTATCTGACCACCGAGGCGTTCCTGCCCCCGGAGGTCGCCTCCCTCGGCGACAAGGACCCGATCCGGGTCGCCGCTGAGGCCGACCTCGCGTCGGGACTCGGGTGGGGGACGACGGTCGCGGGCCTGCTGATCCTCGTGCTCGCGCCGGTGCTCGGTCAGCGGGCGGATGCCGCCGGCCGCCAGAAGCTCTGGCTGGGCATCGGCACCGGAGCCCTGATCCTGTGCATGCTCGGCCTGTGGTTCGTCGAGCCGACGCCGATGCTGTTCTGGCTCGGCGTGGCGCTCATCTCGGCGGGCACGGTGTTCAGCGAGATCGCGGGCGTGAACTACAACGCGATGCTGATCGGCATCGCCACCCCCAAGACCATCGGCCGCGTCTCGGGGCTGGGGTGGGGCTTCGGCTACCTCGGCGGCATCGTCGCACTCGTGCTCGTCGTCGTCTTCTACATGCAGGACTGGTTCGGGTTGAGCGCGGACGGCGGTCTGCCCTTCCGCATCATCGCCGTCGGGTGCGCACTCTGGGCCATCGTGTTCGCTCTGCCCATCTTCTTCACCGTTCCCGAGCCGTCCTTCGGCAAGCCCGACCGCCGGGTCGGCTTCTTCCGGTCGTACGCGCTCCTCGTGCGCGATGTGAAGGCGCTGTACAGGAACCCCGGCTCGAGGCCCACCTTCTGGTTCCTGCTCGCCAGTGCGGTGTTCCGCGACGGGCTGAGCGGCGTCTTCACGTTCGGCGCGGTGATCGCGAACCAGGTCTTCGGATTCGAATTCATCGAGCTCGTGATCTTCGGCATCGCCGCGAACCTGATCGCCGGACTGTCCACGCTCGTCGCCGGGCTCTTCGACGACCGCTTCGGCGCGAAGGCGATCATCGTCTTCTCGCTCACCGCCATGATCATCGCCGGCACGGCCGTGTTCTTCCTCGCGGACGGGGGCACGATCGTCTTCTGGATCGGCGGCCTCGCGCTCTGCGCGTTCGTCGGCCCCGCGCAGGCATCGTCGCGCTCCTTCCTGGCCCGGGTGACCCCGGCCGGTCGCGAGGGCGAGATCTTCGGCCTCTACGCCACCACCGGTCGAGCGGCGAGCTGGATGTCGTCGCTGCTGTGGTCGGTCTTCATCGTCATCGGAAGCGCAACGGTGTTCGGCATCCTCGGCATCGTCGTGATCCTGCTCGCCGGCCTGCTCCTGCTCCTGCCGGTCAAGACGCAGAAAGTGAGCTGAACGCCGTCAGGAGCGCGGCCAGGATGCCGCGAGCTTGGACAGCAGCGCGGCGAGCTGCGCGCGCTCGTCGGGCGTGAAGGCGTCGAGGGCCGTCTTGACGGCGTCCGTCCTCGCACCGCGCGTCTGCGCGACGACCGCCCGTCCCTGGTCGGTGAGCACGATGTCGGTGCGGCGGGCGTCGGCGGCGTTGGCCTCGCGGCGCACGAAACCCTCTGCCACGGCCGCCTGCACGAGCCGACTCGCACGAGGCTGATCAACACCGATGCGTTCGGCGAGTTCCGACACCGAGAGCGGGTCGGATGCCGCGGCCAGCGCCTCGAGCAGACGGAAGCGCGCGGCGAACCGGCCCATCGGCCCGTGGTCGCCGAAGCGCCCGCCGGGCGGCATCCCCCGGGATGCGCCGTGGTCGCCGTGCCCGGGGTGGCGGTGCCAGGGCGGTCCGAAGCGGCCGTCGCCGAAGGGCGGGCCGGGCGGGCGAGGACCCCGCAGCCGACTCAGCGCCGCGGCGATCTGCTCCGCCGCGCGGGCTGCGTCATCCGTCTCGGTCACGAATTCACTTTACATGCGACTTGACATGCATCTACGACGTATGTCACTCTACATATGCATGCTTCTTGACATGCATTCACCCGGATCCGATCGGATCCCCCGAAAGGACTTCACAATGAACACCTCAGACACCACAGACCAGACGCCCGAGGGCGTCCCCTCCGACCGTCGCCCGCTGGGCTACTGGCTCCGCGCCGTCGACGGCCTCATCTCCTCCTCGTTCGCCGACGCGTTCGACGAGGAAGACATCGACCGACGCGACTGGATGCTGCTGAACGCACTGTCCGGCGACGTCGACCTGCCCGCGTTCGCTGCGAAGCTCGCCCGGCGCGGCAAGCGACTCCGCTCGCTCGCCGATCGCGGCTGGGTCACCGAACAGGACGGCACATGGACGCTGACCGACGAGGGCCGTGAGGCCAAGGCGCGCCTCGGCGCGATCGTCGACGGCATCCGCACCCGCGTCGCGGGCGCCGTCTCGCCCGAGGACTACGCGACCACGATGGCCTCACTCGAAGCCATCGCCCGCGAGCTCGGGTGGGACGAGTCCACCGCAGAGCGCGGCTTCGGTCGCGGTCGCCGCTTCGGCCGCGGCTTCGGTCCCGGCCGCGGGTTCGGTCCTGGCTTCGGCCCCGGTTTCCGGTCCGGCCACGGTCGGCCCGGCTTCCACGGTCGCCCGGAGTTCGGAGCGGAGAGCGGTCCCGACGAGCGCTGCCACCCGCACCATGACCGTCGCCACGGCGGCCACGGCAGGGGAGAGCGCCACACGGCCGAGCGCGCCTACGAGCGCGGCTTCGACGCCGGGTTCGCACGCGGCCGCGCCGCAGACGACGCCGCCTGAGCGCGGCATCCGTCACACGAAGGGCACCGGTTCGCCAGTGCCCTTCGTCGTCTACCTGCGCCTCAGCCAGCCCGGCATCCGCACACCCGTCTCGTTGGGCTGTTCGACCTCGAGCCCGTAGTGCTCGCCGATCTGCTCGACGAACTGCCTCCGCTGGGTGCGTTCGTAGAACGTCCGCTCCCTCCGGAACGCGACGACCGTCGCCCAGCAGATGAGCAGCATCACCACGCTGAACGGGAGTGCGATGAGGATCGCCGCGGTCTGCAGCGCGGCGAGCCCTCCGGCGATGAGGAGCGCGAGCGCGAGCACCGCGGTCGCGAGCGTGAAGAAGACGCGGACGGGGCGCGACGGCTCGGGGTTGCCGCCGGTCGCGATCATGCCCATGACGAGAGCGCCCGAGTCCGCCGACGTCACGAAGAAGATCGCGATCAGCAGGATCGCCCCGATCGTGAGCACGGGGGTGCCGGGCAGGAACGTGAACAGCTCGAACAGCGCGCCCTCGACGTCGACCGAGCCGCCGCTGGTGAGTGCGCCGGGCTGGTCCATCTCGAGCTTGATCGCCGACCCGCCGAGTACGGCGAACCACAGGATGCCGACGAGAGTGGGCACGATCAGCACACCCATCACGAACTGGCGGACGGTGCGGCCTCGGCTCACGCGGGCGATGAAGATGCCGACGAACGGAGCCCACGAGATCCACCAGCCCCAGTAGAACGCGGTCCACGCCGCCTGCCACGCCTGGCCCGCTTCGCCCTGGAACGCGCTGACCGAGAAGCTGAGACCGACGAAGTTCTGGATGTAGGCGCCGATCGACTGCACCCATTCGCGCAGCAGGTAGGTCGTGTCTCCGGCGAAGAGCACGAACAGCAGCACGGCTGCGGCCAGCAGCAGGTTGAACGTGGACAGCCACTTCATCCCTCGCGCGACGCCCGACAGCACCGAGAAGAGCACGGCCGCCGTGATGACGGCGATGATCGCGATCTGCACGACGAGGTCGGGATCCTCCACGATGCCGGCGGCGTTCAGCCCGGCGCCGATCTGGAGCACACCGAGACCGAGCGACGTCGCGACGCCGAACATCGTGCCCACGAGCGCGATCGTGTCGATCGCGTGGCCCCACCCGCCCTTGACCTTGCTGCCGAGGATCGGCTCCAGTGCGTAGCGGATCGAGAGCGGCCGCCGGCGCCGGTGGATCGCGTACGCGAGAGCGAGTCCGACGACCACGTAGATGGCCCATGCCTGCACACCCCAGTGCAGGTAGGTCTGCGTCAGCGCCGACTGCGCGAGCTGCGCCGACGAGCCCTCGACTCCCGGCTTCGGGTCGATGAAGTGGCTCAGCGGCTCGCTGACGCCGTAGAAGACGAGTCCGATGCCCATGCCCGCCGCGAAGAGCAGCGAGAACCAGGCACCCGTCGAGAACTCGGGTTCGTCATCGTCCCGGCCGAGCTTGATGTCGCCGAAGCGACTGAAGCCCAGGAAGAGGGCGAACGCGACGAAGAACGCCGTGATGAGCACGTAGTACCAGCTGAACGTGTTGACCACCGCGGTCTGGATCGTGCCGAACGCGGTCTCGGCCGCGGCGGGGAAGAGGATCGCGAACGCGCTGAAGAGCAGCACGACGATCGCCGTCGGCCAGATGACCCAGCGGGTCGGTCGGAACCGCGATGCGGGCGGCTCGGAGGAGTGGTCAGCGAGGTCGGGAGAGGGAGAGATGGAGCTGGTCACTCGATCCAGGCAACCACGCCTTCACAGGGATCTCAAAGCCACAGACCGCGTCGGAATCGTTTTCATGCCTGATCAGAGGCATTATCGGACTCTTTCGGAAAGGAACGTCAGGCGCCGCGCGATCCGGAGTCGGTGCTGCCGACGTCGGTGCGGTGGAAGTTCTGGAACGAGCGGGATGCCGTCGGCCCGCGCTGCCCCTGATACCGGTTGCCGTACGGGCCGGACCCGTACGGGTTCTCGGTCGGCGACGACAGACGGAAGAAGCAGAGCTGGCCGATCTTCATGCCCGGCCACAGCTTGATCGGAAGCGTCGCGACGTTCGACAGTTCCAGCGTCACGTGCCCCGAGAAGCCCGGGTCGATGAAGCCGGCCGTCGAGTGCGTGAGCAGGCCGAGGCGCCCGAGCGACGACTTGCCTTCGAGACGGGCCGCGACGTCGTCGGGGAGCGTGACCTGCTCGA
>JBEVLS010000038.1:0-8853 GCA_040509015.1 Microbacterium sp. | reverse complement strand
AAGGTGACGTGGAGGACTGCGCGATCGAGTGCTGGCTGCACGGATCCCGCTTCGATCTGCGGTCGGGCAAACCCACCGGCCTGCCGGCGACCAAGCCGGTGCCCGTCTACCCGGTCCGGGTCGACGGCGACGACGTTCTCGTATCTCTGAACACGAACCAGGAGTCCCCCCAGTGAGCACGCTCGAGATCCGCGACCTGCACGTCAGCGTCAACACCGGCGACGATGCGAAGCCGATCCTCCGTGGCGTCGACCTCACCGTGAAGTCCGGCGAGACGCACGCGATCATGGGGCCGAACGGCTCCGGCAAGTCCACGCTGGCCTACTCGATCGCCGGTCACCCGAAGTACCACGTCGAAGGTGGTTCGGTAAAGCTCGACGGCGTCGAGATGCTCGAGCTGTCGGTTGACGAGCGCGCTCGTGCCGGTCTCTTCCTCGCCATGCAGTACCCGGTCGAGATCCCCGGCGTCACGGTGACGAACTTCCTGCGCACCGCAAAGACCGCGATCGACGGCGAGGCGCCCTCGATCCGGACGTGGACGAAGGACGTCAAGTCGTCGATGAAGGCTCTGCGCATGGACTCGAAGTTCGCGCAGCGCAACGTCAACGAGGGCTTCTCGGGCGGCGAGAAGAAGCGCCACGAGATCCTGCAGCTCGAGCTCCTCAAGCCCCGGTTCGCCGTACTCGACGAGACCGACTCCGGCCTCGACGTCGACGCGCTCAAGATCGTGTCGGAGGGCGTCAACCGCGCCAAGGAGCAGACCGGCCTGGGCCTCCTCCTCATCACGCACTACACGCGCATCCTCCGCTACATCCACCCCGACTTCGTGCACGTCATGGTCGCCGGCCGGATCGTCGAGGAGGGTGGTCCCGAACTCGCGGATCGCCTGGAGGACGAAGGTTACGACCGGTTCCTCGAGCCCTCCGCCGACGTCGACGCGTAGGATCACGGTATGACGGCAACGCTCGCACCCGAGAAGTACGACGAGGTCACCGAAGCCCTCAAGGACGTCATGGACCCCGAACTGGGGATCAACGTCGTCGATCTGGGGTTGATCTACGACCTCGGCTGGGACGACGAGAACGACGCCCTCGTGATCCACATGACGCTCACGTCGGCCGGCTGCCCGCTGACCGACGTGCTCGAAGAGCAGACCGCACAGGCGCTCGACGAGGTCGTGGACCGATTCCGCATCAACTGGGTGTGGATGCCGCCGTGGGGCCCCGAGCGGATCACCGACGACGGACGCGACATGATGCGGGCGCTCGGCTTCGCGATCTAGCGTCACACCGGGCGGGGGTGCCGTCGCCGCTCGATAGGCTCGAACGGTGAGCGCCACCCCACTGCAAGCACTTCCACTGGAACTCCTCCGCCAGCGGTCGAGCACGAAGTGGCGCAAGTACGGCGACGACGTCCTTCCGTTCTTCGTCGCCGAGACGGACTATCCGCTCGCGCCGGCGATCTCGGCGGCGCTCGCCCGAGCCGTCGAGATCGGCGACACCGGCTACACGCCTCCGGCGCCCGGGATCCGCGAGACGTTCGTGGGCTTCGCACGGCGCAGGTTCGGCTGGCACGTCGACCCGGCCCACGTCTTCTGGACGGCCGACGTCATGATGGGCGTCGTCGAGATCCTGCGTCGGGTCATCGAGCCGGGGGATCGCGTCGTCGTCACCACCCCCGTCTATCCGCCCTTCTTCGACACCGTCGAAGAGGCGGGCGGCGTCGTGGAGCGCGTCCCGCTCGCCCACGATGAGACCGGCTGGCGGATCGACCTGCCCGCCGTCGAGGCGGCGCTGGAGGCCGGAGCACGGGCGATCCTGCTGTGCAACCCGCACAACCCGACGGGCACGGTGCACTCGCGCGACGACCTCGCACGCCTTGCCGACATCGCCGAGGCGCACGGCGCGACCGTGATCAGCGACGAGATCCACGCGCCGCTCACGCACGCGCCCATCGTCTTCACGCCCTTCCTCGCGGCCTCGGACGCCGCCGCGCGGGTGGGGTACGCCGTCACGAGCGTCAGCAAGACGTTCAACCTCGCCGGGCTCAAGTGCGCGGTCATGGTGGGGGGTGGAGCGTCACAGGCCGAGCTCCTGCGCGATCTTCCTCCCGAGGTGGAGTGGCGCACCGGTCTGTTCGGCGCGATCGGGCACATCGCGGCATGCTCGCCCGAGAGCGACGAGTGGGTCGACGGACTCCTCGCGGCGCTCGCGCTCAATCGTCGTCTGCTCGCAGACCTTCTCGCCGAGCATCTTCCCGAGGCCCGCTACCTCCCGCCCGACGCCGGCTATCTCGCGTGGGTGGATGTCTCGGCCTACGGATGGGGCGATGATCCGGCATCGACTCTGCTGCGCGCGGCGAAGGTGGCTTTCCACCACGGGCCGTTCTTCGGGGTCGAGGGCCTCGGGCACATCCGCATCAATTTCGGCTGCTCGCCCGAGATGCTCCGTGAAGCCATCGAGCGCGTCGGCACGCTGGTGAGGTCGTGACCGGCCCCTCGTCGTCCGAGGGAGTCTGGAGCGCCCGCTACGTCTGGGTCACGATCGGCGCTGTCGCGCTGATCTTCCTCGCCGCGATGCAGGCGCTGGCGGTGACGACGGTGATGCCGGTCGTGAGTGCGGACCTCGACGGCGACTCCCTGTATGCCGTCGCGTTCGCCGGCACGCTCGCGACCAGCGTGATCGGCATGGTCGCGGTCGGCGCGTGGTGCGACCGCGGGGGAGTGCTCGCTCCGCTCACGACGTCGGTGGTGCTGTTCGTCGTGGGGCTCGTCATGGCGGGCCTCGCCTCGACGATGGAGCTGCTCGTCGTCGGGCGACTCGTGCAGGGTCTCGGCACCGGAGGGCAGACCGTCGCCCTCTACGTCGTCGTCGCCCGCGTGTATCCGGCGTCGCTGCACGGGCGGGTGTTCGCGGCGTTCTCGGCCGCGTGGGTCGTGCCGTCGCTGATCGGTCCGTTCCTCGCCGGCGCGGTGACCGAGCTGCTGCACTGGCGCTGGGTCTTCCTCGGGGTCGCCGTTCTCACGGTGCTCGCCTTCGCGCTCGTGCTCCTCCGCCTCCACGCGCTGCCCCTGCACACCGACGAACCCGCGACCGGGAGGATCGCGCCGCGGCTGGCCTGCGCCGTCGCCGTGGCCGCGGGCGCGCTCGCGCTGAGCCTGGCGGGCGAGCTCGGAACGTGGTCGTGGATCGTCGTCGTCGTGTCGGCGATCGTGATCGGGCTGACCGTGCGCCCGCTGCTGCCGCAGCGCACGCTGTCGGCGGGCCGCGGCCTGCCCAGCGTCGTGCTCATGCGCGGCCTCATCGCGGGTGCGCTGTTCGGCACCGAGATCTACATCCCCTACCTGCTGATCGCGGAGTACGGCTTCTCGCCGACCTTCGCCGGCCTCGGTCTGACGGCTGCGGCGATCTTCTGGGCTCTCGCGGCCGAGCTGCAGGGGCGGTTCGGCGATCGCATCGGCAACTCGCGCATCGCGCTGCTCGGCTCCGCGCAGCTGCTCGCGGCGATCGGGCTCGCGGCCGCGACCGCCGCCTGGCACCTCCCCGTCGTCGTGCTCATCGCCGGCTGGGCGCTGGCGGGCAGCGGCATGGGGCTCATGTATCCGCGCCTCACCGTTCTGACGCTGGCCTATTCGACTCCGCAGAACCAGGGATTCAACTCCTCGGCGCTGTCGATCTCGGATTCCGTCGGCGCGGCGACCACGATCGCCGTGATGGGGCTCGTGTTCACGGCTCTCACGGGGACGGATGCCGGATTCCCGGCCGTGTTCGCCCTCGGTGCAGGGCTGGCTCTCCTCGCGCTCGTGCCTGGCCTGCGGATGGGCCATGCCCGCGAGGATCGCGCCGTCGTCGCCGGCCGTCGCGTCGATTCGGATTCGCCCTGATCGACAGGTAAGGCTAACCTTATGCAGTGCGTCCGTCGACAGAAACACCCACGCGTCCTTCCTACCGCCCGTACCGGACGACGGTGGCCGCGGTCGAACGGCTGTCGCCGAGCTTCGTACGCGTGCAGTTCACCGGCGACGATCTCGAGGTCTTCGGCACCGCCGGTCTCGACCAGCGGATCAAGCTGATCCTTCCGCTCGCGGACGGGAGTGTCAGCGACATCGGCCAGCAGGACGACGAGGCGATCGACGCCGGCACCTGGTACGAGAAGTGGCGCGCCGTCCCGAGCGATGTCCGCAGCCCGCTGCGCACCTACACCGTGCGCCGCATCGACGCGGCGGCCCGCCTCCTGACCGTCGACTTCGTCGTCCACCACGACGCCGGTCCCGCCGGAGCCTGGGCCGAGACCGCCGCACCGGAGCAGGATCTCGTCATCGTCGGTCCCGACGAGCGCAGTGAGGGCTCCCGGCTCGGCCTGGACTGGCATCCGGGCACCGCGAAGCGTGTCGTGCTGGCGGGAGACGAGACGGCCGTGCCCGCGATCTCGTCGATCCTCGAGTCGTTGGACGCCGCGTACGACGTCGACGCCTTCCTCGAGGTGCCGACCGCGGCCGACTTCCTGCCGCTCGACGTCCCGTCGAACGTCCGCGTCACGTGGATCGCGCGCGACGACCGCGAACACGGGATCGCGCTGATGGACGCGGTCACCGGGTGGTCGGCGTCCGCGGGCGACGTGCTCGCTGCGGCGGCTGCTCCGCGACGTCAGGAGCTCGCCGACGTGGACGTCGATCGTGAGCTCATCTGGGACAGCCCCGAGGATTCCGAGGGGGAGTTCTACGCCTGGATCGCCGGCGAGGCCGGCACCGTGAAGGCTCTCCGTCGTCATCTCGTGCAGAGCTGCGGCGTCGACCGCAAGCGTGTCGCCTTCATGGGGTACTGGCGCCTCGGTCAAGCCGAGCGACAGGAATGACGCGGGTCCTCTCCGCTCCGGCCCCGGTCGCACGGCGCGCGCCGGGGGCGACGCGCTTCACGGTCGTGCTGGTGGCGGTGTCGCTCCTCGCCGTCATCGCGGTCGTCCTGAGCCTGGGTGTGGGCGCGCGTCCGATCGCGCCGGCGACCGTGCTGGATGCGCTCCTGCACTTCGATCCGTCCGACAACGACCATGTGGTCGTGATCACCCAGCGCGTGCCCCGGACGATCATCGGGCTGCTCGTGGGCGTCGGCCTCGCGATCGCGGGCACCGTCATGCAGGGGCTGACGCGCAACCCGTTCGCCGACCCCGGACTGCTCGGCGTCAACGCCGGCGCATCGGTCGCGGTGCTCTGCGCGATCGTGCTCCTCGGTCTGACACGGCCGACGGGCTTCGTCTGGTTCGCCTTCGCAGGGGCCGCGCTCGCGGCCGTCCTCGTCGCGGTGGTGGGCTCGCGCGGGCCGGACGGCGCGAACCCGGCCAAGCTCGCCCTGACGGGCGCCGCGGTGACGGCCGGCCTCACGGCGGTGACCCTGCTCATCCTCACCACCCAGTCGGCGGCGCTCGACACGTATCGCTACTGGTCCGTGGGAGCACTGACCGGTCGCGACCTCCAGACCGTCGTGCTCGTCGTCGCACCGCTCCTCGTCGGGGTCGTCCTCGCGGCGGCCATCGCTCCGGGGCTGAACCTCATCGCCCTCGGCGACGACACCGCGACGGGTCTCGGGCACAGTGTGTCGCGCACACGTGGGATCGGCGTCACCGCGACGGTCCTCCTCAGCGGGAGCGCCACGGCGCTGGCGGGCCCGATCGTGTTCCTCGGCCTCGTCGTCCCGCACACGCTGCGGGCACTGGTCGGCGGATCGTACGGTCGCCTCATCGCCGCGGGCGCTCCGCTCGGCGCGGCGTTCCTGCTCTTCGCCGATGTCGCCGGACGCGTCATCGCGCCTCCCGGCGAAGTGCAGGCGGGTGTGGTCGTGGCGTTCGTCGGTGCTCCCGTGCTGATCGCGCTCGTCCTGCGCGGACGGAGGGTCGCACTGTGACGGACGTGCAGACGCTCGGACCCGGGCCCGTCGACACCGCGCGGCGGCATGCCGCTCGGCGCGCGCTCACCGTCGGGATCGTGCTGAGCGCTGTCGCGGCAGCTCTCGCGGTCGCCGCGCTCTCCATCGGCGACTACCCGCTGACCCTCGGGCAGATCTGGGAAGTGCTCATCGGGGGCGGGGACCGCGCCCAGCGATACGTCGTGCTCCAGGTCCGTCTTCCCCGGCTCGCGATGGCGCTCCTCGCCGGAGCGGCTCTCGGCGTCGCGGGTGCGCTGCTGCAGTCGCTGCTGCGCAATCCCCTCGCGAGCCCCGACCTGCTCGGCATCTCGGGCGGCAGCACCCTCGCGGCGGTGTTCGGGCTGCTCGTCCTCGGCATCAGCGGTCCGCCGCTCGCCGGGGTCGCGTTCGCGGGCGGCCTGCTCGCCGCTCTGCTGCTCCTGGCCGCTGCGCGAGGTCAGGCCGCGGGCTTCCGCCTCATCCTCGCCGGGATCGGCGTCTCGTTCCTGTCGGCGTCGGTGGTCGGCTACCTCCTGACGCGCGCTCAGCTGCAGCAGGCACAGGCGGCACTCGTGTGGATCACGGGAAGCCTGTCGACCACACCCTGGTGGCAGGTCCTGGTGCTGGCGCTCACGTGGGTCCTGGCGCTCCCGGCGCTGGCCATCCTCGCGCGGCAGCTGCCGATCGCGGTGCTCGGCTCCGCGACGGCGACCGGGCTCGGTGTGCGCCCCGGGGGCATCCGGGTGGCCGTCGTGCTGGTCGCGGTCCTGCTGACGGCGGTGACGTGCGCGTTCACCGGCCCCATCTCGTTCGTCGCGCTGTGCGCGCCCGCGATCGCGCGCCCCCTCGTCGCCCACGGCTCGATCGCCCTGGGTTCGAGCGCGATCGTCGGCGCCACGCTGCTGGTGGCATCCGATCTCATCGCCCAGTTCGCGATCCCCGGCGTCGCCGTGCCCGTCGGGGTCGTCACCGGCGCGCTGGGCGCGATCTTCCTGCTCTGGCTTCTCGCCACGTCGAAAGGACGTGCCCTATGACCGCTCCCACGATGCCGCGTCTGGGCGTCCGCGGCCTCTCGGCCGGCTACCCCGGGCGCACCGTGATCGAGGAGCTCGACCTCGACATCGCTCCCGGTCGGGTGACGATGATCATCGGCGCCAACGCGTGCGGAAAATCCACGCTGCTGGGCACCCTCGCCCGACTGCGTCCCGCGCTCGCCGGCGCGGTGGAGCTGGACGGCACGGACGTCGCGCGCATCCCGCGCGTGCAGTACGCCCGCACGGTGGGGCTGCTGCCGCAGCACCCGATCGCGCCCGAGGGACTCACCGTCGCCGAACTCGTCTCGCGCGGGCGTCATCCGCACCGCGGCCTGTTCGCCCGCTGGAGCGCGCGCGATTCGACGATCGTCGACGAGGCGATGCGGCGCACGGGCACTGCCGAGCTCGCCGAGCGACCCGTCGGCGACCTGTCCGGAGGGCAGCGGCAGCGCGTCTGGATCGCGATGGCGCTCGCCCAGGATCCCGCGATCCTGCTCCTGGACGAGCCGACGACGTTCCTCGACCTGAGCCATCAGCTGGACCTGCTCGACCTCCTGCGCGAGCTGAATCAGGAGAGGGGCACGACGATCGTCGCCGTGCTGCACGACCTCAACCTCGCCGCGCGCTACGCCGACGACCTCGTCGTGATGGCCGAGGGTCGCGTCATCGCCCATGGTCGGCCCAAAGACGTCCTGACGGCCGAGATCGTCCGGGCCGCATTCGCCCTCGAGTCCATCGTCGTGGACGACCCCCTCACCGCCACGCCGCTCGTCGTGCCCGTACCGGGCGGATCGCACACGACCGCCGACCCCGAGTGACCCGGGCACCACACCACAGCCACCCAAGAAAGGAAGAAGCATGAAGCTCTCCCGTACCGCAGGCGCATTCGCCGCCACCGCAGCGTTCGCGCTCGTTCTCGCCGGATGCGCCGGCGGCTCCACCGACACCTCCGACACCGACACGAGCGCGGGGAGCGACGCCGCGTTCCCCGTCACGATCGGCAGCTCGCTCGGCGACGCCGTCATCGAGACCCAGCCCACCCGCGTCGCGACGTGGGGCTGGGGAGCCACCGACGCGGTCCTCGCTCTGGGCGTCGTGCCCGTCGCCATCCCGTCCGACGACTACTCGGGCGGCGACGACCGCATCTCGCCGTGGGTGGAGGACGCCCTCGACGAACTCGGCGGCGAGGCGCCGGCGATCCTCGACAGCACGGCCACCGAGATCTCGGTCGAAGAGCTGCTCGCGGCCGACCCCGACGTGCTCATCGCTCCCTACTCGGGCCTGACCCAGGAGGAGTTCGACTCGGTCACCGAGGCGGGCGTTCCGGTCGTGGCCTACACGGGCGAGCCGTGGACCACCCCGTGGCGCGACGTCGTCTCGCTCACGGGTGAGGCGCTCGGCCTCGACACCGAGGCCGAGGAGCTGCTGGCGGACCTCGACGCGCAGGTCGCCGACGCCGCCGCGGCCAACCCCGACTTCGCGGGAACGACGATCGCGACCCCGACCGACTTCGCCGGCACGTGGTACCTGTACCTGCCGGCCGATCCCCGCGTCGAGATCCTCGAGGACCTCGGCTTCGTGACGCCCCCGAGCGTGGCCGACCTCGATACGGGAGAGTCCGCGTTCTCGACGACCGTCAGCCCCGAGAACCTCGACCAGATCGACGCGGAGGTCGTGCTGACCTTCGTCGACGAGGGTGCCGAGGACGCGTTCCTCTCGTCCACGACGGCGCAGCTGATCCCGGCCGTCAAGACCGGGGCGGTCGCCGCCTTCATCAACGGTCCTGAGGTCTCGGCACTCACCCCGACCCCGCTCACGCTGCCCTGGATCCTCCCGACGATGATCGAGAAGCTCGCCGCGGCGACGGCGGTCGCCAAGGGCTGATGTCCGCATCCTGAACGACGAGAACCCCGGCCGATCGG
>JBEVLS010000037.1:0-8274 GCA_040509015.1 Microbacterium sp. | reverse complement strand
GCGGCGCGCACCATCCCGCTGGGTGGGGCTGAAGTCGGGTTCATTCGTTCCATTTTCATTATGTAGAAGTGGAATTTCTTCTATGTGAGAGTGGGGCCACAGTACGAAAGGCTGATCCGCGGTGTCAAGCCAGTAGAGCAGAGCGCGCAGAGCCCTGAAACATCGCTGAAATATGGATACGGCTGCGTCAGATAGACCTGGTCAAGTCATATAACTTCAGTGCGGCGCAGTTCCGGACGACCGTCCGGTAGTCGAAAAGTCGTGTCCGCGCAGGGTTGTCGTGCGGTTGTCTTCCATGAACTCTTAATACGACGGAAACACCGCGAATGTCTGGCCTTCATGCGCCGAGATCCGTCTGCGTCACCTCCGCATGAGATGCTCTTCCCATATAGTGCGAACGTCAGTACCAGTAGATAGGAAGACGATGGACGGCAAGACGCTCGCCGAGAAGGTCTGGGCACGGCACGTGGTGAGCGGTGGCGGGTCGGAGACACCCGACCTTCTGTACGTCGACCTGCATCTGGTGCACGAGGTGTCCAGCGCGCAGGCGTTCGACGGGCTGCGCACCGCCGGCATCCCTGTCCGCCGACCCGATCTCACGATCGCGACAGAAGATCACAACACTCCGACTCTGGCGATCGACCGCCCGATAGCCGACCCCACGAGCAGGCTCCAGATCGAGACCCTGCGGCGGAACTGTGCGGAGTTCGGCGTCCGCCTGCACCCGCTGGGCGACCGTGACCAGGGCATCGTCCATGTCGTCGGCCCGCAGCTCGGGCTGACGATGCCGGGGCTGCTCATCGCGTGCGGTGATTCGCACACCTCGACCCACGGAGCGTTCGGTGCGCTCGGGATCGGGATCGGCACGAGCGAGGTCGAGCACGTGCTCGCCACGCAGACGCTCAGCCTGCCTCGATTCCGCACGATGGCCGTCACGATCGACGGCGAACTCGGGCCGGGGGTCACCGCGAAGGACGTCATCCTCACGGTCATCGCACGGATCGGCGCGACGGGAGCACAGGGGTTCATCATCGAGTACCGCGGGTCGGCGATCGAGTCCCTGTCGATGGACGGCCGGATGACGGTGTGCAACATGTCGGCCGAGGCGGGCGCCCGTGCCGGCATCATCGCGCCGGACGAGACGACCTTCGCGTACCTTCGGGGTCGTGCGCACGCTCCCACGGGGCCGGAATGGGACTCGGCGCTCGAGGAGTGGCGACTTCTGCGCACCGACCCGGACGCGGTGTTCGATCGTGAGGTCGTGATAGACGCCGCCGATATCGCGCCGTTCGTGACCTGGGGCACGAATCCGGGCCAGGGAGTGCCCGTGTCGGGCGTCGTCCCGGATCCTGAGTCGTTCGGCACCGAGGACGAGCGCGTCGCCGCCCGCCGCTCCCTCACCTACATGGACCTCGCCCCGGGAACGCCGATGAGGCACGTCGAGGTCGACGTGGTGTTCGTGGGGTCGTGCACGAATGCGCGTCTCGACGACCTTCGCGCCGCGGCCGAGGTGATCCGCGGCCGCAGGATGGCCGACGGGATGCGCATGATCGTCGTGCCTGGTTCAGCGCGGGTCAGGATCGAAGCGGAGTCCGAGGGCCTCGCCGACGTCTTTCGCGAGTTCGGCGCGGAGTGGCGCTTCGCCGGCTGCTCGATGTGCCTCGGCATGAACCCTGATCAGCTGCTCGACGGTGAGCGCTGTGCCTCGACATCGAACCGCAACTTCGAAGGACGGCAGGGGGCCGGCGCCAAGACGCACCTCGTCTCTCCTGCGGTCGCCGCGGCGACCGCGGTCGTCGGGCGCCTCGCCGAGCCGAGCGATCTCCCCCCGCCGCGACGATGACCGCGCACGCAGAAGGCCCCGCGATCCGGAGATCTCGGGGCCTTCGCACACGCTCAGTCGGTCACTGAGCCTGTCGAGGTGTTACCAGCTCGACTTGGTCACGCCGGGCAGTTCGCCACGGTGAGCCATGTCGCGGAAGCGGACACGCGAGATGCCGAACTTCGTCAGCACGCCACGGGGGCGGCCGTCGATGACGTCGCGCGAGCGCAGGCGCACGGGCGAGGCGTTCTTCGGCAGCTTCTGGAGGCCGACGCGAGCGGCTTCGCGCTGCTCGTCGGTCGAGTCGGGCGACACGAGCGCCTTCTTCAGCTCCGCACGCTTGGCGGCGTAGCGATCGACGATCACCTGGCGCTGCTCGTTGCGCGCGATCTTGCTCTTCTTAGCCATGGATCAGCGCTCCTCTCGGAATTCGACGTGCTTGCGGATGACCGGGTCGTACTTCTTCAGCACGATGCGGTCGGGGTTGTTGCGACGGTTCTTGCGCGTCACGTAGGTGTACCCCGTGCCCGCGGTCGAACGCAGCTTGATGATCGGACGGACGTCCTGAGCCTTCTTCGCCATTAGAGCTTCACACCCTTCGCGAGGAGGTCCTTGACGACGGACTCGATGCCGCGTGCGTCAATGACCTTGATGCCCTTGGCCGACACGTTGAGCTTGATGTTTCGCCCGAGCGACGGCACGTAGTACGTCTTCTTCTGCACGTTCGGGTCGAAGCGGCGCTTCGTCCGGCGGTGCGAGTGCGAGATTGCGTGACCGAAGCCGGGAACAGCTCCGGTCACCTGGCACACTGCTGCCATAGTGATTACTCCTTAGTACCGTGGAGCCGGACGGCCCCACCCAAGATCCCTTGTCTGCATCCCGCTCCGGGCACAGCCGTAGGCCGATGTCGGAGGTGTGGGATACGTACTGCGTGCTGGAGTGCGCGCAGACAAAGAGTCAGTCTAGCACGACGGATGCCGGCCCCCGGAGTCGCGCCGGCCGATGACGGAAAAGGTTTATCGCCCGCCAGGCCCGCACATGCCTGCCCGCGCATCGGCTCGATGGGACGATGGAGCCCACCGCAACAGGGGGAGCCGATGACGGATTCGCACGACGATACGCGGCTGTGGCCCGCGTCGCCCTACGACCTCGCCGACGCGCACCGCTGCCCCGCCTGCTTCACGCTCGTCTCGCAGCCCGTGTGCACGGGGTGCGGACTCGCCCTCACCGACGCCCGCGCGAGCCGCGTGCTCGAGCTCGGCCGCAGAATCCTCTCGACGGAGCAGGAGCGTCAGTCGGTCATCGCGGCGATCCGTGCCGCCCAGGTGGACTCGGTGCCGGTGGCCCACCTGGGTCCGCCACCCGAGGGCATCCTCACGCCGGTCGCCGACGACGTCTCGGTCTCTCCGCCGCTCGCCGCCGCGATGTCGGCGAGCGTCTCCGAATCCGCACCCGCCTCCGAGACCGTGGCGACACCTGCCGGAGCGATTCCGGCCCCGACGCCGCCGTTCCCCGCGCCCCTTCCGCCCGCGTACGCCACGCCGGCCGTCGAACCGACGGCGGCTCCCGCCCCACCCGACAAGCCCAGGCGCCGGCTCACCGTGCCGGTGCTCCTCCTCATCGTCGGTGTCTCGCTCGTCGGTGTCGCGGCCGTCTTCTTCGTCACGCTCGCGTGGTTCGTGACCGGCATCGCGGTGCGTGCCGTCATCGTCGGCGCGATCACGGTCGCGACGATCGTCGTCGCCTCGATCCTGCGCCGCCGCGCGCTCCCCGCCACTGCCGAAGGCATCGCCGCGCTCGGCGTGGTGCTGCTCGGCCTCGACGCCTGGGCGGTGCGGGCCAACGACCTCTTCGGTGCCGGTGACACGCGCCCCGCCGTCTGGGCGGGGGCGGCGACGCTCGTCGTCGCGGTGCTCCTGCGCCTCTGGTCGCGGCTGTCCGCGCTTCGCGTGCCGGATCTGGCGGCATCCCTCGCACTCCCCGCCGGCCTCGGACTCCTGATCGGAGGACTCCTCGATCTCCCGCCCGCCGAGGCCATCGCCGCGGGGCTTCTCGGCGCGTCGGCCGGCGGCCTGCTGCACGCGCTCCCCGCTCCGTGGTCTGCCGCACGCCCACCCCGCGACGCCGTGGCCGAACGCCTCATCCTGGCGGTCGCCGGCGTCTGCGCTCTGGTCGGCGGCGCCCTCGTCGGTGTGTTCGCGACCACCGGCATCGGCGCGCTCGTGTGGGTGAACGTCGCGGTCGTCGCGCTCGGAGGCGCGCACGCTCTGGTGCTGACGCCGCGCGACGGTGGCCTGCCCGGCGGCGGCATCCTCCGCGGTGCGGCTTCCACCGTGGCCGCGCTGAGCGTCGCGACGGTGGGCTGGCAGCTCGCGTGGCGCGACGACGCGCCCGTTCTCTCCGCCCTCGTCGCGCCCGTCGCCGCTGTCGGCGTGGCCGCGATCCTCGACCGCCTGCGCGTGCGCACCCGCTGGCTGACGCCGGCGACGATCGCCGCCGGCGGCGTCGCGGCGGTCACCATCGTCGGGGTGGCTCTCCTGTGGATCGCGGAGGGCGCTCTCCGGATCGCCGACACGTGGGCGCTGTGGCGGACGGATGCCGCAACCGCCCCGTTCGACCTGTTCCCGCCTGTGATGTCGGTCGTCGCGACCCTTCTCGTGGCCGCATTCCTGTTCGTCGCGCCCACGCCGGCACGGCCGGTGCTCCGAGACGTGCGCGCCGTGGCCTGCGCTGTTCTGCTGCTCGCCGCCGTCTCGCGCACCGCCGTGCCGCTCGCCATCGTCGGCGTGGGCGGACTCATCGCGGTCGGCTCCGCCGTCATGCTCGTACGCGCCAAAGCCCGGACGGGCTGGGTCGTCGTCGGCGTGCTCGGTGCGGTGGGCGCCTACCTCGCCGGGCTCGCGGTGCCCTGGCTGTGGCTGATCGCCGTGGCGATCGCCGCGGCGCTGCCGATCGCGCAGCGGGTCGCCGCCCGCCCGGCCGGCGCGCGGGCCGTGGCATCCGTCGTCGCGCCCGTCGTGGTGCTGTCGGTCTCGGCCTTCATCGCCCCTTCCGCGATCGGCGCCGTCAGCGGCCTCCCGTCCGACCCGTCGGCCGCGTTCGTGCTGCTGGGCTGGGTCGCTCTCGTCGCGGTCGCCGGAGCCGTGCTGATCCGCATCGACGTCCCCAGCCGCAGCGCACTCGTCTACGCGGGGGCCATCCTTGCGGCGGTCGCCGCGGCCGCTGTCGCGATCGCGCCGGGTCGCTCGTCGGCTTTCTCGACCGCGAACCTGCTCGAGCCCTGGCTCGCGATTCCCCGCGGCGCCGCCCTGGTGATCCTGTTCGCGCTGGTCGCGCTGAGACGCACCGCCCTCGGCGCGGCGCCCGCCGCGGTCTCGGCGTTCCTGCTGGCGCCCCTGGGCGTCGTCACGGCCGACGCCGTCGTCCGATCGACGCTGGTCGGCCCGCTCGAGTCGTCAGGGCGAGTGCTTCCGGGCTGGGCGCCGCTGGTCTACACGGCGGTGGCCGCCGCGTTCGTCTGGGCAGCCGCCGCGGCCTCCGGGGCGCGATCGAAGACAGTGTCGCCTCGCACACGCGTCGCGATCGACCTGGGCGCTCTGGTCGCGGCGCTCGTGGTGGTGTGGCCCATCGACGACGACCTGCGCGGGGCCCTGCTCGCGATCGTCGGCGTCGGCATCGCGGGGGCCTCGGTCTCCCGCGGGTGGGCGGCGCCCGCGGGCGCGACGTCGGACGGCTTCCCGACGACCCGCGCAGAAGGCGCGCCCGTGGAGCAGGCGCTCCGAAGGCTGCTCGCATGGCCGGCGTTCGGAGTGCTGACGATCGCTCTCTGGGTCTGGCTCGACGGAGCGTGGCCGGAGGCCGGACTCGAGGCGTACGTGATCGCACCCGCGATCGGTCTGCTCGCGTTCGGTGCTTTGCTCCTGTGGCTGCGGCGCCGGGTCGAGGCCGCCGTCGCGGTGGGACTGGGCCTCGCCCTCGGGCTGGTCGCGCCGGCCGTCGTGTCGTGGACGGGGCCGGAGATCCGCGGCATCGTCGTCGCCGCCGTGGCGTCGGCCGCCTGCCTCGCGCTGACTCTCACCCCGGCCCGCCGCGTCTCGGCGATCGCCGTGATGGGGGCATCCGTCTCGCTCGCCGCCGTGGTGATCGCCGCGCTCGGGCGCGCGTGGCTGGATGAGCCCGTCCACGCGCTGTGGCTCGCCCTCGCCCTCGCCGTCGCGCTCGCGTCGGCGGCGGGTCTCGCGCACGGGGCCACCTCCTCGGCCGCGACGGTCTACGCGACCGTTGCCCCGTCACTCGTCCTGCTGCCGACGGGCGCGGCGGCGGTGCTCGTCGCGACCGAGACCCCGAGCGTCGTGGTCGCGAGCGTCGTGCTCGCGCTGACGCTGGCCCTGCACATCGCCTGCGCCGCGTCGCATCGTCTCCCGTTCGCGAGCGTGCTGCGCGCGACCTCGCTCGCCGCCGCTGCCCTCGCCGGCGGCGCGTTCGTCGTGTCCGGCGTGCTCGGCGAGGTCGAGTTCGCGAGCGTTCCCGTCGGGATCGCCATCCTCGCCGGCGCACTCGTCTCAGCGCGACGGCCGGGCCACTCCGCCCCGCTCGAGCGCGGGGCGTGGATCGCGGGTCTCGTGGCCGCGACGGCGCCGAGTCTTCTCGCGCAGCCGGACGCCCTGCGCGTCTGGCTGGTCATCGGGCTCAGTCTCGCCGCCGCTCTCGGCCTGGTGTTCTCGCCCATCGTCGACGTCGCGCGTCTCAAGGCGCCGTCGGCCATCGTCCTCACCGGCGCCGCTGTGGCCATGGCCCTGCGCGCACTGGCCGGACCGTCCGACGCCCAGCCCGAGCTCGCGGCGATCGTCACGGGCGTGGGTGCGGTCGCCGTCGCTGCCGGCCTCGTGCGCGTCGGCGATCGCCTGCGCGCAGGCGCTGTGCCGACGATCGTCGCCGCCGTCGGCGCGCTCCTGGTGATCTGGACCGTCGCCTTGCGACTGGACGGAACGCTGCCCACGACCGCGGCCGTCGCGATCGTGGCGGGAGCGCTCGGCGTCGGGGGTGCGCTGCTGCTCGGTTCCGCCCGCTGGTTCGGCTTCGCCTCCGTCGTCGCCCTCGGTGGCGCGGTGACGTCGTCGATCGCGATCGGCGTGCGGATCTCGATCCTGTCCGCCACCACGCTGGAGCCCGACGTCTGGGCCCTCATCGGGCTCGCGATCGTCGCGGCCGTCGTCGTGGCGGCGCTGCGGACGTGCCGCGATCGCCGCGTCGGACTCGTCGCCGGCGGCATCCTGTCGCTCGCGCTCGCTCTGTTCGCGACCGCCGAGATCTCGCTGCTGCAGGCGCCGGGAGCCGAGTGGCGCGCCCTGCTGGCCGTCACGGTCGTGAGCGTGGGCGGCGTCGCGGGCTACATCCTGCGTGCGCGCGTCGGGCTCGTGCTGCTCATCGCGGCCGGCGTCGTCGCGGTGGCCGTCGCCGTCGCGGCGGTGATCGCCGGCATCCGCCCGATCGAAGTCGTCACCGTCCCGCCCGCACTGGCCGGCGTCGTCGTCGGCGCGTGGCGGATGCGGACGAACGCGGGCGTGCGTTCGTGGCCCGCTCTCGGCATCTGGCTCGGACTGCTCACGGTCCCCTCGCTCCTGCACGACTTCTTCGGCGGCACGGATCTGTGGCGCGTCGTCGCCCTGGGCATCGTCGCGATCGCCCTCGTGCTTGTGGGGGCCATTCGCAGACTGCAGGCGCCGCTCGTGCTGGGCTCGGCGGTCCTGCTCGTGCACGCCGTGGCGCAGCTGTGGCCGTGGATCGCCGCGGGTGCCTACGTCGACATCTGGTGGCTGTGGCTCGGGCTCGGCGGTGCGCTGCTGATCTTCGTCGCGGCGACGTACGAGAAGCGGATGCGGCAGCTCAAGACCGCGTACCTCGCGGTGACGTCGCTGCGCTGACCCCGCCGACGGGGCACCGCGTCAGCGATCCGCGGGAGCGGCTCCCCTGCCCCAGCGGAAGGCGGACACCGTCGGGTCGCCCGGGATCCAGAAGCGCCACGGGAACGCCTCCGTCCCCGCGACGCCCGCGACCCCGACGCGCGGTCCGGCGGCGACGTCGTCGAGCGCGCTCTCGCGCAGCAGCAGGCGCGCCTCGGCGCCGTGCAGTTCGGCGCCCGTGACGGCGTCGATCCCGTCGTGCACGGGGTGCCGCAGGCCCACGGCATCCCCGAGTCGGCCGGGCCCGCGGGCGAGGTCCCGGGGTACGCGAGCAGCCGGGCGGCGGCGGGTCGCCGCATCCGCCCCTCTGATGACCTCGCCGCCGCGCAGGAGGATTCCGCCGGCGACGCCGTCCGGCCCGCACACGACGTTGACGCACGAGTGGATGCCGTGGCTCAGGTACACGTAGAGGTGGCCCGGCTCGCCCCACATCGTCGCGTTGCGGGCGGTGCGCCCCATGCGGGCGTGCGATCCCGGATCGGGCACCGC
>JBEVLS010000036.1:0-8216 GCA_040509015.1 Microbacterium sp. | reverse complement strand
GCACCGGCGAAGCCGATGAGCGGGGTGCTGCCGAGCTCGGCGACCGTGAGGGCGACCGCGTCCGCGATCGGCTGCAGAGCCTCGGGCTCGATGGGGCGGAGGGCCATGACATCGGATGCCGAGCGCACCGGTGCGTCCAGCACGGGGCCCCGCCCGGGGACGATCCGCACGCCGACACCGGCCAGGAGCACGGGCACGACGATGTCGCTGAAGAACACGGCCGCGTCCACGCCGTGGCGGCGCACCGGCTGCAGAGTGATCTCGGAGGCGAGCGACGGAGTCAGGCAGGCGTCGAGCATCTCGGTGCCCGCGCGGGTCTCGCGGTATTCCGGCAGGGAGCGCCCCGCCTGACGCATGAACCAGACGGGCAGCGTGTCGGGCCGATCGCCGCGGGCGGCCCGCACGAGCCGGGAGTCGCTCGTCCGCCCATCGCGCAGCGGATGGGTCTCGGGCAGGGCGATCACGTCGAACGGCACCCCTCCAGGCTACGACGCGCGCCGACGGCCCCCGGCCGGGTGTCTCAAGACGAGCTAGAATCGGCGGGTGCTGTTCTGTCTGACGGCGAACCATCGCAACACCGAGTTCGATGTCCTCGACCGAATCTCCCGCGTCGCCGACGCCCTCGCCGTCGACCTCACGCAGACGCATTCGTTCATCCGCGGCGCGGTCGTGCTCGCGACCTGCAACCGCTTCGAGGCCTACCTCGAGCTCGACGAGCCGCTCACCGGCGGGGGCGCGATCGCCCGCGAGGCGGTCCTCGACATGCTCCACGGGCCTGCCGGCGACGACGCCGACGTCCTCCGGGCATCGGCGGTGAGCCTCACCGGCTCAGAGGTCGTGCACCACCTGTTCGCCGTCAGCGCCGGGCTCGAGTCCATGGTGATCGGCGAAGAGGAGATCAGCGGTCAGGTGCAGCGCGCGCTCGTCGCCGCCCGCGGCGCCGGCACCACCAGCACGGAGCTCGAGCGAGCCTTCCAGCGCTCCGCCCACACGAACCGCGAGATGCGGGCCACCGCCGACGTCGCCGCCGCGGGGCGCTCGCTCGCGCGCATCGCGCTCGACCTCGCCGACTCCCGCGTCATCGACTGGGCGACGGTCCCCGTGCTCCTCGTCGGCACCGGCCAGTACGCCGCGACGACGATCGCCGCACTGCGCTCCCGCGGCGCCGAGGACATCCGCGTCTACTCGGCATCGGGCCGCGCCGAGCGCTTCGCGCTGAAGTACGGCATCCGTCCGGAACGCGATCTGCGAGAGGCGATCGGCGGGGCCGAGATCGTGCTCACCTGCACGGCGCGCTACACCGTCCAGCCGGCCGACATCCCCGATGCCAAGCGCCGCCTGATCATCGACTTGGGACTCCCCCGCAACGTGGAACCCGCTGTGGCCCAGGTGCCGGGTGTCGAGCTGCTCGACCTCGAGCTGATCGGCCGCCATGCGGCGCTTCCCGAGCTCGGCCCGGGCGCGTTCGAGATCGTCGGCTCCGCCGCCACCGCTTTCGCCGCCGAGCGGGCGGCAGCGCCGGCGATCGTCGCGCTGCGCGCGCACATCCAGACCGCGCTCGACGCCGAGATCGCGCGCGTGCGCGCCCGCGGCGGCGACCTCGCCACCGAAGGCGCGCTGCGCCACCTCGCGGGCGTGCTCTCGCACGGCCCGACGGTCCGGGCCCGCGAGCTCGCGGCCGAAGGACGCCTCGACGAGTTCGAGGACGCGCTCGAGACCCTCTTCGGCGTCGAGGTCGAGCGCCCCGCCGGTCACGGACCGGGCTGGCAGGGACTGACCGCCGTCTGAGACCCGCCCGTTCAGCGAGCGGCCATCGCCCGGCGTCCGAACACGATCGACGCACCCGCGAGAAGCAGGGCGCCGCCGCCGAGCAGGATGCCCAGCGCCGAGCTCGCGTCACCGGTCAGCGGCAGGAGCGGCAGCTGCGGCAGGACGGTCGTCACCTCGTCGGGTTCGCCGCACTCGCCCTTCGCGAGGACGACGGGCTCGGTCGCCCCTTCGGGGGTGTGGAGGATCGTCGCGACCCACAGCTGCGCGCCCTCGGTCGTCGCCGTGAGCGACGGAGAGCGGTAGGTCCCCGATCCGACGATCCGGCTCCTGGAGCTGCCTGCGAGCGTGTCGGCGGTGCACATCGGCGGCTGACCCGCGGCGTTGTGGAAGACGTCGAACACGAGCGTCGCCTCGACGTCGTCGGCGAGCCCCGTGACGATCGCCTCGTCCCAGTACTTCTCGCCGAGGACCACCTTCGGCACCGCGTTCGTGACCAGATCGACCTCGCTCACCTCGGTGGTCTCGTGCGCCCGCCCGCACGCGCCCCGATCCAGCAGGACCGGGTCGCTCGCGGCATCCGCTCGCCACCAGAGGGACTCGACGCTGTAGTGGACTCCCGCGGCCGCGGCCCGGATGCCGGGCGACGTGTAGCGCCCCGCCGAGCCGACGACGACAGGACGGTCGAGGGTGTCGCCCACGAGGGTGTCGGCGGTGCAGGTCGCCGCGGGGTCCACGCCGTCCGCCGCCCGGAAGAGCTCGAACGTCACGAACGTCTCGCCGTCGGCCGGGACGAGTCCGTCGACGATCGCGATGTCCTGGACGAGTCCGGCGTAGCCGACGGACTCGGGGGCGAGGGAGTCGACGGTCGGCTTCGGCACGCGGGTCATCTCGCTCTCGATGCCGCACTCGCTGACCATGATGGTCTCCCCGTCGATGTCGACGGCACGGTGCTGCCACGCGTACTCCCCGAACTCGGGGACGACCGGCGCCGTGAAGCGGTAGCTGCCGATGGCGTCGATGCGGAGCGCATCGCTCTGCCAGACGAGGTTGTCCGCCAGGCAGACGCCCATCGCGGGCTGATCGTCGGGAACGCGGTACAGCGCCGTGGAGATGTCGGCACCGCCGGCGGGGAGCACATCGGCGACGATGACGGTGTCGACCGCCGGGCCGCCCTTGGCAGCGGTCTTCTGAGCCTCGGACGTGATGTTCGCCACCGTCGACAGCTGCGACGCCTCGCCGAAGAGCTCGTGCCGCAGGAACGAGGATCCCCCTTCGAGGTGCGCTGTCGTCGTGGCATCCTGGCTCGCCCCGTCGATCGTCCACACCGCCGTGTAATGCCCGGGCCCGGGGATCTCCCATGACGACTCGACACGGTAGGACTGCGACGGCCCGATGGCCGGATCGCTCGAGAGGGCGAGCTCGCCGACCGCCACCGCGTCGTCGGGGATCTCCGCCGTCGGGGACGTCGGCTCGGTGGGCGTCCGGTAGACGGTCGCCGTGGCGTGGACGACCGCGAATCCGCCGTTCACGCGCGGCCACTCGTTGAGCGACGTGGCGAAGGTGACGTGGTCGACGAAGGGGCCGCCCGGCACGTACTTCTGGTCGACCTGCGTGGTGATGAAGGGCGAGAAGAGAGGCTGACGCTCCCACGCATCCCAGCCCGACACCGTGAATGAGCCGGAGCCGCCGGGGCCGACCGCGGTCTGCTGGCGGGGAGTCGACCACACGTGCAGCACCGGCGCGTAGCCGTTGCCGAAGACGCCGTACGCGCCGATGCGGTAGGGCGAGCCGTCCGTGGGCGGCACACCGCGCACCGGATAGGTCACGCCTTCGCGCATGCCGGCCATCGATGACGAGCCGTTCGCGTCGAACGTGCCGTTCGTGAGGTTCACGGTGCCGGTGGCGGGCGTGCCGTTCATGGTCAGGGTTCCGCGGTAGCTGTTCGCGGGGTCGGTCGTGATGTCGAACCATCCCGACCCGCCGGCCGCGCCGGCCGAGACGTACTCGACGGCACCGAGGAGCTGCTGCGCGCGGTCCTGGATCGCGCCGACGGTTCCCGCGCCGACGAGAGAAACGAGCTTGTGATGGATGAAGCCGTTGAGGTCGTGCCCGCCGTGCCAGCCGCTCGAGGCGTACATCGCACCCGGGTTGGCGAGATGCTTCACGGCGAACGACATCGCCGATGCCTCGACGTTGTCCCACGTCTGTCCCCACACCGAGACGAGGGTGTTGATCTTGGCAGCCGTATCGCCGCTGATGGTCGACGTGCCGTACGGACTGCTCGAGACGATCCAGTCCTGGTATCCGGCCGAGGAGGTCGCGCCGCTCGGGTTCGCCGCACCGGGCACGATGCAGTAGATCAGGCTGCCGTCGGGGGCGACGAACGCCCCCTCCCAGCCGACGGAGCTGTCGGGCCACGTGCCGAAGCCGGGACCCTGGCTCGCCGCCTGCGCCTGCTGGATGCCGACCACGGCAGCGGCGGCGACGAGAGCCGCCGCCGCGACGGCGGCGATCGCGCGGACTCCTCGACGCATGAGTCGGTGGCGGCGGCGGAGCCCTCGCCGGGTCGCCGGCGCGCGTCCTGCTTCGGTGGACATGATGTTCCCCTTCGATCGGTTCGATTCGAAGGTAGGAAGGCGCGCCGCGCGTCAGAGCGCTGCGCGGGGCACGTGGGTAGGCGGATGCCCCGAACTCCGTGGAGGGGCGGTGCGTCTCCGTACCGACGGCACGGGATCGCGGGTCGGATCAGGCGAGCGCGTCGGGGTCGGTGACGGGCAGCCGGCAGGCGAAATCGTGGCAGTCGTACGCGGTCGGAAGGCCGTCGATCGTCGATTTCTCGGCCAGCAGTGCGAACCCCGCGGCCTGCCACGCGCGCGCCTGCGCGGGCGAGGCGACGAGGACGACGTCGGCGTCGAGCGTGCGCGCCCTGCGGGCGAGTGCGGCGTCCGGGTCGGCCGAGATCACGACGACGTGACGCGGCGCCGTCGCGAGCACCGCGGCGACCCCCAGCAGGGAGCCGTGCGCGAGCGGCTGTGCCAGAGCGGACGCCGCGTGACGCGCCAGGATGTGCTCGGCGCGCGTACGGTGCTCGTCCCCCGCACCGAGCAGCCAGAGGGCCAGGGCGGCCTGCGCGATCGACGCCGGGCCGGAGGGCTCGTCGGCGTCGGAGGCGGAATCGGGCGCCGCGATCCCCTGTGCCCCGAGCAGGGGATCGCCGCCGCCGGGCGTGCGGATGTCGTCGCCGACGACGCACGCATCGATGAGGTCCCGCGCGCGCTCCGCATACGCGACGTCTCCGGTCGCGACCGCGAGCGCGAGGAGCCCCGCGGCGAGCTGCCCGTAGTCCGCGAGCGTGGCTGCGGCGCGGGACGGGACCTCGTCCAGCGACGCGCGCACGAGTCGACCGTCGGGCTCGACGTTCACCCCGATGACGGCGTCGGCTGCCCAACGGGCGGCGTCGATCCACTCCGGCTCGCCGAGCGACGCCCCGGCGCGGGCGAGGGCGCCGATCGCGAGACCGTTCCACCCCGTGACGACCTTGCCGTCGACCGCCGGAGGCGCGAGGTCGCTGCGGTCCGCGAGCAGGTAGTAGCCGCCCTCGCTGCGTCTCCCGTCGATCCAGGACTCCGAGTCCTGCGCCGCGCCGAAGCCGCCGCCGGGCTGCTGGAGGACTTCGAGGAGGAAGGCTGCGATCCCCCGCGCCGTGGCGACGTCTCCGGCGTCGACGGCGACGTCGAGCAGCTGCGCGTTGTCGGTCAGCATGCGCTCGTAGTGGGGGACCGTCCAGTCCGCGCGGGTCGCGTAGCGGAAGAAGCCGCCCTCGACGTCGTCGCGCAGCGGGGATGCCGCCATCGCGGCGAGTGCGCGGTCGGCGACGGCCGCGGCGTCGGGCGCGGCATCCTGCACCGTCCGCGACTGCAGGAAACGCAGCGCCGTCGCGACGGGGAACTTCGGGGCGGCCGGATCGTCGCCGAACCCGCCGTGAACGGGATCCTCCCGCGCGGCGAGCGCGCGTGCGGCGGCCGCGATGTCGTCGCGGTCCGGGATGCCGCCTCCCGCGGCGCCGGCGGAGGACCGCACCTCGGCGAGGGCGTCGACGATGGCCGCGCCGGTGCCGTCGACCTGCTCTCGGCGTTCGGTCCACGCTTCGCGGACGGCGGCGAGCACCTGGCGGAACGCCGGGATGCCGCCGCGGGGTTCGGGCGGGAAGTAGGTGCCGGCGAAGAACGGTCGCCCCTCCGGTGTCGTGAACACCGTCAGCGGCCAGCCGAGGCTCGGCGTGAACGCGGCCGCGGCCGCCATGTACGCGGCGTCGACCTCTGGGTGCTCTTCGCGGTCGACCTTGATCGCCACGAAGCCCGCGTCGAGGTCGGCGGCGACCGCGGCATCCGCGAACGACTCGCGTGCCATGACGTGGCACCAGTGACAGGTCGAGTAGCCGATCGACACCAGCACCGGAACGTCGCGGCGGCGCGCTTCGGCGAACGCCTCCTCTCCCCACGCGAACCACGCGACCGGGTTGTCGGCGTGCGCCCGCAGGTACGGGCTCGCGGAGGAGGAGAGGCGGACGTTCACCGGGTCAGTGGACTTCGAGGGGATGCGCGCTCACACGACCGGATCCGTCACCCGGGTCGAGTGCGTCGATCGCCGCCATCTGCGCGTCCGACAGCGAGAAGTCGAAGATGCGGAAGTTCTCGCGCAGGCGCTCGCGCTTGACCGACTTCGGAAAGACGATGTTGCCCTTCTGGATGTGCCAGCGCAGCACGACCTGGGCGGGCGTGCGCTCGTGCGCCGCCGCCGCGTCGTGCACGGCGGGGGTGCCGAACAGGTCGTACTTGCCCTGGCCGAGGGGTCCCCACGCTTCGATCCGGATGCCGCGCTCCGCGCACCACGCGACGACGTCGCGCTGCTGGTAGGCCGGGTGGAGCTCGATCTGGTTGACCGCGGGCACCACTCCGGTCTCGGCGTGGATCTGCTCGAGGTGGTCGACGAGGAAGTTCGACACGCCGATCGAGCGGATCGCGTCGCCCTCGCTCAGCGCACCGAGCTGCTTCCAGGCGTTGACGAACTGGCCGTTGTCGGGTGCGGGCCAGTGGACGAGGTAGAGGTCGACGTAGTCGACGCCCAGCTTGGCGAGGCTCTCTTCGAGCGCTCGACGCGGTTCGTCTTCGGCCTGCCTGTCGTTCCACAGCTTCGTCGTGAGGAAGATCTCGTCGCGGGGGATGCCGCTGCGCGCGATCGCGGCGCCGACGCCTTCTTCGTTGCCGTAGATCGCGGCGGTGTCGATGTGGCGGTAGCCGAGTTCGAGGGCTTCGAGGACGACCTTCTCGGTCTCGGCCGGTGGCACCTTGAAGACGCCGTACCCGAGTTGGGGGATGTCGTATCCGGAGTTGAGGGCGATGCGGGGGACGTCGGAGATGTGCTCCGCCTCGACGTCCGCGCGGTGGTCTGCGTCGTGTCCTGCCATGCGTCCAGCCTATGGCGGGCGATGCGGGGGCGGCCAGGTTTCGGAGTCTTCCGGCTGCTATGCACCGGGGAAGAGGCCGAGATCCGGTTCCGTCACCTGCAGGTCCTCCGTCTGGCGCCCGCGCCTCCCCCGCGGCGTGTTCCGCCCGGGCCCCCGACGCGGGACGGCCGCGTAGTAGGGGGGCGCCGCGAGCGGGTCGAACTCCTGCATCCGGTCGGCGTCCCAGCCCACCCGGCGGTCCCACTTCATCCGGAGATCGTCGATCGCGTCCTCGAGCACCTCGAGGCCGTGCGAGGTGAGGCGGTACCACCGCCAGGACAGCTCGGCCCGCACGTCCACGAAGCCGGCGTCGCGAAGAACGCGAAGGTGCTTCGAGACCGCCGTCCGACTCACACGGAACTCGTGGCTGATCACCTCGGCCAGCTGCCCGGACGTGCTCTCGCCGCTCGCCAGCAGATCGACGATGCGTCGACGGACAGGTTCCGCCATGGCTTCGAAGGGATGCACCTCCGAGACGTTAGCCGTGCCCGCGCCGGTCGCCCGGGCGAACGGGTCGAACTGTGAAGAGTGCCGCGCCTGCGGAGGTGGGGAGGATGCGGTCCCTCCGCCGACGTCGCGCTGCGATCCTCGCTCGATGATCTCTCTCAGCGCTCTTGAACTTCGCGCGCACACAGCATCCGCACCAACGACGGGTCCTGAACTCCACGCTCACGCACCGTCGTACCCACGCCCAGTCGTGAACGACACGCTCACACTGCATCGATACCCACGATCAGTCTTGAACTACGCGCTCACGCACTGTCTTGCCCCTCGCGCCCGGTCGTGAACGTCGCGCTCACACCGGCCGCAACCACGACGGGTCCTGAACTACACGCTCACACGCCCGTCCTACCCATGCGCCCGGTCCTGAACTACACGCTCACACACCGTCTTACCCACGCGCCGGGTCCTGAACTTCACGCTCACACACCGCCCTCCC
>JBEVLS010000035.1:0-6967 GCA_040509015.1 Microbacterium sp. | reverse complement strand
GAAGAGGTCACGTTCGCGTTGTGGGGGTTTGACGGTGCCGCTGGGGGCGGCCGGGGGGGGTGGTATCCCCGCCCGCGGGCCGCTGCCCGGGTTCGGAGCGAGCCTGGGCCGCGGATCGAGATCGGTGGGCGCGACCGTCGCACAGGCGGCGACGGTGTTCGTCCTCGCGACGTTCGTGACGTTCGCGCTCGGGGCGTGGAGCGGATCCAATCCGGCGGCCGTCGCGCTCGGCGACCAGGCGACACCCGAGGACATCGCCCGCCTCAACTCGTTCTACGGGCTCGACCAGCCTTTCATCGTGCGATACGTCGACTGGCTCGCCTCGGCGCTCACGGGCGACCTGGGCACGTCGTGGTTCAGCGGGATCCCGGTCTCGCAGTCGATCGCGCAGGCGTTCCCCATCAGCCTGTCCATCGCGGTGGGCGCCACGCTCGTCGCGGTCGTCATCGGCGCGTCCTCGGGCATCCTCGCGGCCGTCACGCGCGGCAGCTGGATCGATCGCGCCGTGACGGCTGCGTGCGCGGTGCTGGCGACGATCCCCGCCTTCGTCGCGGGCATCGCGCTGATCCTCCTCTTCGCCTTCGTCCTTCCGATCTTCCCGGTGGGCGGCTACGTGCCACCGCAGGTCAGCATCGGCGGATGGATCGCCTGCCTGATCCTCCCCTCGGTCGCGCTGAGTCTCGACGCCGCTGCCGATCTCTCGCGCCAGCTGCGCACGAGCCTCGTCGGCAGCCTCGCGCAGAACTTCGTCGTGGGGGCGACCGTCCACGGACTCAGCCGACGCCGCATCGTCGTACGCCACGCGCTGCCTCACGCCGTCGGTCCCGCCGTGGCGACGCTCGGCCTGCACATCCCCCGGCTGGTGGGCGGCGCTGTCATCACCGAGGCCGTCTTCGGCATGCCCGGCCTCGGGATGCTCGCCCGGCAGGGCGCCCTCTCGGGAGACGTGCCGGTCGTCCAAGGTGTCCTGCTGGTGGGCATCACCCTCGTCGTGGCATCCGGAATCGTCGTCGGCATCGTGCTCTCCCGGCTCGGCGGCGGAGAGAGGAGCATGTCGTGATCCGGCTCTGGAAGGCGGGCTGGAGTGTGCGCGCGGCGCTCATCATGCTCGCGCTCGTCATCATCGCCGGCGTGTTCGGTCCGTGGCTCGCGCCCTACGATCCGCTCGCCCAGGACACCGCGGCCGCGCTGCAGGGCCCGTCGTCGGCGCACATCCTGGGCACCGACTACGTCGGCAGGGACGTCCTCAGCCGCCTGCTCGCAGGAGCCCCCCTGTCGCTGCTGGCCGCACTCCTCGCGACCACGATCGGCTTCGTCCTCGGGGTCGTCCCCGGCGTGCTCTCGGTGTTCGCGCCGAAGCCGTGGGAGTGGCTCGGTCTGCGCATCGCCGATGCCGTGCTCGCTCTTCCGTTCATCCTGTTCGCCATCGTGTTCGCGGCGCTGCTGGGCAACGGCCTCGTACCGGCGATGATCGCGATCGGCATCCTGCTCGCCCCCGGGTTCTTCCGCGTCGCCCGCGCCGCCGCACTGTCGGTGAGCTCCGCACCCTACATCGAGGCGGCGACGCTGCTCGGCGCGTCGGCATCGTGGCTCGTGCGCCGGCACGTCTGGCGACACGTCGCCCCGACAGTGGCTGTCGCCGCGATCGGGGCCGTCGGCGGCGCGCTGCTCGTGGTGTCTTCCCTCACCTTCCTGGGGATCGGCGTCGTCCCGCCCACTCCGACGTGGGGCGGCATGCTGGCGAGCGATCTCGAGTTCCTGACCCAGCGTCCGCTCGGTCCCGTCGCCCCCGCTCTGGCCATCATCCTGACGGTCGGCTCGCTGAATCTGCTGGCGGATGCCACGCGCGACGCGTTCGGCATCGATGCCGTCGCGCGACCCGCGTCCCGCCGGAAGGAGCGTCATGTCGCCGCTGTCTGAGACCGTCGCAACCACCGTCCGCGCGTCGGTCGCGAACTCCGAGGCGCTCACGCCCTCGTTCGACGAGGCGTCGCTGCTGACCACGCCGATCATCGCCGTGCAAGGGCTGCGCATCTCGACGTCCGACGGCACCGAGCTGGTCCATGGCATCGACCTCACGGTGCGCCGCGGCGAGATGCTCGGCATCGTCGGCGAATCCGGGAGCGGCAAGACGCTGACCTGCCGGGCACTGCTGGGCATCCTGCCGCGGGGCACCCGCATCACGGGCGGTCGTCTGCTCATCGACGGCGTGGACCTCGCCGATGCGGAGGAGAGGGAGTGGCGCGGCATCCGTGGCCATCGCATCGCCGCGGTCTTCCAGGATCCCGCCTCGTACCTCAACCCGACGGCGCGCATCGGCGCCCAGCTCGAGGAGGTGCTGCGGGTCACCGCGCACGTGCCTCGCCGAGAGACGCGTGAGCGCGCACACGATCTGCTCACGCAGCTGGGCCTGCGCGACGTCGACCGCGTCCTGCGTCAGCGGGTCGCCGAGCTGTCGGGCGGGATGCTGCAGCGCGTGCTCATCGCGATGGCATTGGCGACCGACCCCGACGTGCTGATCGCCGACGAGGCGACGACAGCGCTCGATGTGACCGTGCAGGCCGAGCTGCTCGACCTGCTGCGGGATCTGCGCACCGACCGGGGCCTCGCGCTGGTCCTCGTCTCGCACGATCTGGCGGTCGTCTCGAACGTCTGCGAACGCGTCCTCGTCTTCCAGGACGGGCGGGTCGTGGAGGGGGGCGCGACCAGACGCGTGCTCTCCTCACCTGCTCATGCCTATACGCGCAGCCTGCTGTCGGCCCACGACGCCTACGGACTCGAGCGCTATCTCGGGAGCATCCTGTGACCCTCCTCGACATCTCGGGCCTGAGCGTCGATCTGGGTCGCTCACCCCGCGTGCGCGTTCTGCACGACATCTCCCTCTCTCTGCGCGCGGGCGAAGTGGTCGGCGTCGTCGGCGAGTCCGGATCGGGCAAGACGACCCTCGCCCGCTCGATCCTGCGGACGGTGCACGCCGCGGCGGGTTCGATCGAGGTCGACGGGCACGCGCTCCAGGGGCTCAAGGGCAGCGGGCTGCGTGCCTGGCGCCGCAAGGGTGCCGTCCAGTACGTCTTCCAGGATCCGCTCCGATCGCTCGACCCGGGCGTGCCCGTGATCGAATCGATCGCAGAAGGGCTGCGCATCGCGAGGGTGCCGAGGGCGGAGCGGCAGCGGCGCATCGCCGCCGCGCTGGCCGACGTCGGATTGGACGAGGAGCTCTCCCGACGACTTCCCGGGCGTCTCTCCGGCGGGCAGCGCCAGCGCGCGGCGATCGCCCGCGCGCTCGTGATGGACCCCCGCCTGCTGCTCCTGGACGAGCCCGTGAGCGCCCTCGACGCGGCGAGCCGCGATCGCATCATCCGCACGCTCGTCGCGCTCCGCGACGACCGGCGCGACAGCCTCGGGATGCTCGTCATCTCACATGACATCGGATCGCTCGCGGCGCTGAGCGATCGTTTGGTGGTGCTGTACCGCGGGCGCATCGTGGAGGACGGTCCGACGCGCGAGGTCGTCGCGCGTCCGCAGCATCCGTACACCCGCCTGCTCATCGCCTCGGTGCCGGTCATCGGCATCGACGGCGTCGACCGCGACGAACGCGCTCGGCTCCGAGCCACCGTCGTCGCGTGACCCCCACCCCCAGCGAAGGAGACACCATGCCCATCGAGATCCTCGGAATGATCGCCACGACCGCCGGCTCCGAGTCGCGATCGATCGACGGCCCCATCGTCGACCCTCAGTACGTGCGCGACTTCTCGCGCGCCCATGAAGCATCGGGATTCGATCGTGTGCTCATCGGCTACAGCGCGAGCTCACCCGACGGGTTCGCCGTCGCCGCGTCCGCGCTGCACTCGACCGAGAACCTCAAGGTCCTGATCGCCCATCGTCCCGGCTTCGTCGCCCCGACGCTCGTGGCGCGCAAGCTCACCACTCTCGATCACCTCACGGGAGGCGGCCGCGTGGCGATCCACCACATCTCCGGCGGCAGCGACCAGGACCAGCGCCGTGACGGCGACTTCAGCGAGAAGGGCGACCGCTACCGCCGCACGGGCGAGTTCATCGACGTGCTGCGCAAGACGCTCGAGAGCGACGGACCCTTCGACCACGAGGGCGACTTCTATCGGGTCGAGGGCGGCTACTCCGCCGTGAAGCCCGCGACGGAGGACGGGATCCCCATCTTCTTCGGGGGCCTCTCCGACGGCGCGGTCGAGGTCGGCGCGCAGTACGCCGACGTGTACATGCTCTTCGGAGAGCCGCTCGCCGCGGTGGCCGAGCGCATCGCGATCGTGCGAGCCGCGGCCGAGGCGCACGGGCGGACGGTGGAGTTCAGCCTGTCGACGCGGCCGATCATCGCCGCGACCGAGGACGAGGCGTGGGCCAAGGCGCAGCGGATCTACGACGAGACGGCGGCGCTGATCGAGGCGAATGCCACGGGCAATCCGCTCTCCTTCGCCGCGCCGGTCAAGCGCGAGCAGTCGTCGGTGTCGGCCGAGCTGCTCCAGGAGCACGCCCGGGCGAGCGACGTCCACGACGAGCGGCTGTGGCTGGGCATCACGCGCCTCACCGGTCCGAGCGGCAACTCCACCGCCCCGGTCGGCACGCCGGCCCAGGTCGCCGAGGCGCTGCTGAAGTACTACGACCTCGGTGTGACGAAGTTCCTCATCCGCGGTTTCGACCCCCTCGGCGACGTCGTCGAGTGGGGCGACGAGCTCATTCCACTTCTCCGCGAGGGCGCACGCCTGCGCGACGAGGCCCGCACCCTCCAGCCCGCCTGAATGGACGGCCACCACATGAGTCTCAACGCACACTCCCCCGCCCCCGAGCACGGCTTCGCGTCGCTCCCCGCCGACGACTACAAAGCCCTCTTCCGCGGCCACCCGGGCGGCGTCGCCGTCATCACCGCCGACGCCGGCGACGGTCCGGTGGCGCTCACCGCCACGTCGGTGTCGTCCGTCAGCGCGGAGCCGCCGCTGCTCGTCTTCTCGATCTCGTCGCTGTCCTCGGCGGCACCCGTGCTCGCGCGCGCCGAGACCGTGATCGTGCACCTGCTCGACGCGCACGACATCGAGGTCGCCCGACTGGGCGCGACGAGCGGCATCGACCGGTTCGCCGAGACCCACCGGTGGTCCCGGCTGGTGACCGGCGAGCCCGTCTTCCACGAGGTGCGGGCGTGGGTGCGCTGCACCGTCATCAACCGCATGGATGCCGGCGGCTCGACGGTGATCGCGGCGCACGCGCTGCAGTCGCACCTCGCACGCGACGTCGATCCGGGCGGTCACGGCGACGCGCTCGTCTACCACAACCGCACGTGGCACCGGCTCGGAGACCACTCCCGCATCCCGGCCTGACCTCGGCGTCCCCGCCCCTCTCGGCCCGCGGGGACCGGAGCGGTAGCCTCGGTCTCAGCCGGCGTTCGCCGGCGCGGAAGGGATGCCGATGGCCTGGCGGATGCCCGCGGAGACCGCTCCGCACGATCGCACCTGGATGGCGTTCCCCCGCGAAGGTCTGACCCTCGGCGAGACCCCTGCCGAGGCGGAGGCCTGTTACGCGGCGTGGAGTGCGGTCGCCCTCGCCGTCGCCGAGTTCGAGCCGCTGACGATGGTCGTCGATCCGACCGAGTCCGACCGGGCTCGGCGGATGCTGGGCTCGGCGATCGAGGTCGTCGAAGCGCCGCTCGACGAATTCTGGATGCGCGACTTCGGCCCGACGTTCGTCGTCGACGACGAGCGGCCCGGCGTGCTGGGCGCCGTCGACTGGATCTTCAACGGCTGGGGCGCGCCGGAGTGGTCCGAGTGGCGGAAGTCCGCAGAGATCGCGCGATTCGTGAGCGGTCTCGTCGGCTCGGAGCTCGTGAGCTCGGTCCTGGTGAACGAGGGCGGCGGCATCCACGTCGACGGCGAGGGAACGGTGCTCGCGACCGACACCGTGCAGCTCGACCCGCGCCGCAACCCGTTCGCCGACAGGGCCCGCGTCGAGGCCGAGTTCGCCCGCACCCTGGGCACGACCAAGACCATCTGGCTCCCCCGCGGTCTCACCCGCGACTACGACGACTTCGGCACGAACGGCCACGTCGACATCGTTGCGACGATCCCGTCGCCCGGTCGCCTGCTCCTGCACGCGCAGAACGACCCCGGGCATCCGGATTTCGAGGTCACGCGGTCTCTTCGCTCACTCCTCGAGGGCGAGACGGATGCCGCGGGCCGGCGGTTCGAGATCGTCGACCTGCCGGCGCCCGCGACGCTGCGCGACCACGAGGGCTTCGTCGACTGGAGCTACGTCAACCACCTGGTCGTCAACGACGGCGTGATCGCCTGCGGCTTCGGCGAGGAGAGGGCGGATGCCGCTGCCCGCGCGATCCTCGAAGAGGCGTACCCGGGGCGCCGGGTCGTGACGGTCGACGCGCGCGAGATCTTCGCCCGCGGCGGCGGCATCCACTGCATCACCCAGCAGCAGCCGACCTTGCAACAGGCTCAGGGACGCACGCCGTGATCGATGTCGTGGAGGCTTCGATCGCCGAGCTCCGCGCCGCCCTCGAGTCCGGTGAGACGACCGCCGTCGAACTCGTCGAGGCGTACCTCGCCCGTATCGATGCCTACGACGGCGAGCTCAACGCGATCGTCGTCCGCAACCCCGACGCGCGGGCGGAGGCCACGGCATCCGATCGCCGTCGTGCCGCGGGCGCGCCGCTCGGCCCGCTCGACGGCATCCCTTACACCGCCAAGGACAGCTATCTCGTGCGGGGGCTCACCGCGGCGGCGGGCAGCCCCGCGTTCGCGAACCTGGTCGCCCAGCGCGACGCGTTCACGATCGAGCGCCTGCGGGCAGCCGGAGCGATCTGCCTCGGATTGACGAACATGCCGCCCATGGCCAACGGCGGCATGCAGAGAGGTGTCTACGGACGCGCCGAGAGTCCGTACAACGCGGAGTTCCTCACCGCGCCGTTCGGCTCGGGGTCGTCGAACGGCTCGGG
>JBEVLS010000034.1:0-3089 GCA_040509015.1 Microbacterium sp. | reverse complement strand
TCGGCGGTGATCTCGATCAGGTAGGACTCGAGCTCGCCGCGGTTCCATTCGGCGAACACGTCCGCGATCTCGGCGGGGCTCTTGCCCGTGCCGCGGCGGATGAGGTCGTAGGCCTCGGCGATGAGCTGCATGTCGGCGTACTCGATGCCGTTGTGCACCATCTTCACGAAGTGGCCGGCACCGTCGTGGCCGATGTGCGTGACGCACGGTTCGCCCTCGGCGACCGCGGCGATGGACTTCAGGATCGGTCCGAGAGTGACCCACGATTCGTCCGAACCGCCGGGCATGATCGAGGGACCGAGGAGGGCTCCCTCTTCACCGCCCGAGATGCCGGCGCCGACGAAGTTGATGCCGGTCTCGCGGACGGCCTTCTCGCGGCGGATCGTGTCGGTGAACAGCGCATTGCCGCCGTCGACGATGATGTCGCCCGGCTCGAACACGTTCACGAGCGCGTCGATGACGGCGTCCGTGCCGGCGCCGGCCTTGACCATGATGATCGCCGCGCGCGGCTTCTCGAGCGAGGCGGCGAACTCCTCGTACGTCTGCGCGGGCACGAAGCCCGCTTCGGGGTGCTCGGTGACGAGCTCGTCGGTCTTGGAGTACGTGCGGTTGAAGACGGCGACCGTGTTGCCCTCGCGGCTGGCGAGGTTGCGGGCCAGGTTCGAGCCCATCACCGCCAGACCGACCACGCCGATGTTCGCGCGGGGGGCGGAATCCGTCGACGGACCCGTCGCGTCGGGGACCGGGCGCGAGACGTCCTCGGGCTGCGGGGCCCCTTCGTGCTCCGGCGCGGATGCCGGATGATCGGCGCGGTCCGTCGAATAGTCGTTCTGCGTCGAAGGGTCGCTCTGAGACACGCGTTCTCCTATGTCGATGACGGGGATGTCACCAGCCTAGAGCGTCCCGTGCGGCCCGCGCGGGACGGCGGTCACGATGTGACGGCTGCCGTGCTCAGTCCTTGCGGTAGCCCGAGCGGCCCATCGAGAAGAAGGCGCCGATCGTGGCGACGAAGCCGACGAGGGCCATGAGCGCGATGACGCCGAGCAGGAGGTCCGAGGCGAGCTGGCTGTCGATCGTCATGGTTCCTCCGGGGGCTGCGGCTGATGCGTTCTCCATCGTAGCGGGGCCACTGGTAGAGTGGATGCCGGACTTCGGCGAGGGATCGCGCGTGGCCGCCCGAAACGGCGGATGCGGCATCCGTTATCGACGAGGGTGTGCGGCCTTTCGGGTTTCCTCACGCGCTCGCGTTCGAGTCGAATCACCCCCATGACCTGGGCCCGCACAACGCGCGGGTCTGACAACAGATCGGGCCGCGTGCCCGCAAGGAGAACACCATGTCGACTGAGACTGACACCAAGGTCCAGGCCGAGGTTCGCGAGAACTTCGGCAAGGGCTTCGCCCGCCGCCTTCGCGCCGCCGGCAAGATCCCCGCCGTCATCTACGGCCACGGCACCGCGCCGCTGCACGTCGCCCTCCCCGGCCACCAGGTCGCGCTGCTCATCCGCCGTGCGAACGCGGTGCTCGAGCTCGACGTCGCCGGCAAGGACCACCTGACGCTGGTCAAGGACGTCCAGAAGGACCCCGTGCACCAGATCATCGAGCACATCGACCTGCTCGTCGTGCGCAAGGGCGAGAAGGTCGACATCGAGGTTCCGATCGTCGTCGTCGGCGAGCCCTACCCCGGCACGATCGCCAACCTCGAGAACACCACGGTGCTGCTGCAGGCCGAGGCCACGCACATCCCCGAGAACATCGAGGTCGACGTCGAGGGCCTCGAAGAGGGCGCGCACATCACCGCCGCCGACCTCACGCTGCCCAAGGGCTCGGTCCTCGTGGCCGACCCCGAGCTGCTCATCGTCGCCGTCTCGGTCCCGTCGGCCACGCTCGCCGCCGAGGACGAGATCGCCGAGGCCGATGCCGAGGTCGCCGCCGAGCAGTCCGAAGAGGCCGCCGCCGAGTAATCCCCGCCGCGAAGAAGAGCGCGTCGCACCCCGTCGGGGTGGGCGCGCTCTTCTCGTCTTCGGGCAGGATGGAACCCATGGCAGACGCATGGCTCGTGGTCGGGCTCGGCAACCCCGGACCCCGCTACGAGGCGACCCGGCACAACGTCGGCCAGATGGTCGTCGACGAGCTCGCGGCACGGCGCGGCGAGTCCTTCAAGACCCACAAGGCCAACGCGCGGGTCGCCGAGACGTGGCTGCGCCCGGGCGGCCCGAAGCTCGTGCTCGCCAAGCCGAACTCGTTCATGAACGTCTCGGGCGGCCCCGTCGCCGGGCTCGCGAAGTTCTACGGCGTGGACCCCGAGCGCGTGATCGTCGTGCACGACGAGCTCGACATCCCGTTCGACACGCTCAAGCTCAAGGTCGGGGGCGGCCACGGCGGCCACAACGGCGTGCGCGATGTCGCGAAGGCGCTCGCGACGCCCGACTTCCCGCGGGTGCGCGTCGGCATCGGCCGACCCGTGGGGCGCCAGGATCCCGCCGACTGGGTGCTCGATCCCTTCGGCGCGTCCGAGCGCGCGAATCTGCCGATCCTCGTCGGCGATGCGGCCGACGCCGTCGAGCAGCTCGTGGGCGAAGGACTCCTCGCGGCGCAGCAGAAGCACCACGCTCCGCGGGCCTGAGCGCCCGTCCGCCCGCGATCAGGGGCGAACGCCGATACGTGCGCCGCGCCGGGCGGGCCCGACCAGCGCGCCGGGCGCATCGGCGAAGTCGACGGTCTCGCCGACGAGTCCGCGGAAGAGGTCGGCGTCCGCCCGTTCGAGGAATCGCACGGCGATCAGCAGGTGCTCCGGGCGGTAGTTGTGGACGCCTCGGATCGTGAGCAGCCTCCGCACCACGGACTCCGCCGAGAACGCCGCGGGCGGGGCGTCGAACACGCTCCCCGCGAGCACGACGGTTCCGCCGATCGCCGCATCGCGCACCGCTCGCTCGACGGCCGCCGGGGCGCCCGAAAGCTCCAGCGCGACGTCGAAGCCCGCGGGCGCGTCCTTCGGGCCATGGGCGCTGTCGGCGCCTAACTCGAGGGCGAGTGCGCGACGCGCGGCATCCGGATCCACCGCGACGACGCGCGCTCCCGCGGCGCGGGCC
>JBEVLS010000033.1:0-3845 GCA_040509015.1 Microbacterium sp. | reverse complement strand
TCGGACCCGAGCCCGGCCCCGTGGCTCTCGCCGTCGGCGCCGAAGTGGCGCTGGGTGCCGGCATCCTGCTGCTGTCGCCTCGACGACACGAGCGCCGCACCGTCGGCGAGTCGGACGAGGACGCGACGGATGCGCCGCGCGAGACGGCGGATCAGTCGCTCGTCGCGCCGCCGGTAGACTGACCGGGTGCTCACGGTCGCCGTCCTCATCTCGGGTACCGGCTCCAACCTGCGAGCCCTGCTCGATGCCGCGGCCGACCCCGCGTTCCCGGCATCCGTCGTCGTCGTCGGCGCCGACCGCGAGGCCGACGGCTTCGCGCACGCGGAGGAGTACGGCATCCCGACCTTCCTCGTTCCGTGGGAGCAGTACTCCAGCCGCGAGGAGTGGGGTGCGCAGGTCGGCGCCCGACTCGACGTGTGGAAGCCCGATCTCGTCGTCCTGAGCGGCCTCATGCGCCTGCTGCCCGCCGATCTCGTCGAGGCCTGGCAGCCGCGGATCATCAACACCCACCCGGCCCACCTGCCCGAGTTCCCCGGCGCGCACGGCGTCCGCGACGCGCTCGCCGCCGGCGTCGACCAGACCGGTGCGAGCGTCATCGTCGTCGACACCGGCGTCGACACCGGGCCCATCCTCGCGCAGGAGCGCGTGCCCGTCCTCGAGGGCGACGACGAGCACACCCTCCACGATCGCATCAAGCCCGTCGAGCGCCGCCTGCTGATCGACGTGGTCCGCCGCGTCGCGACGGGTGAACTCGACCTCGCCGCCGCCTCGCGCACGGCCCCCACCGCCCCCTGACCCCTCGAGGAGTTCCCATGGCCGGCCCGAGCCACGACCCGTCCCTGTATCGCGAGCGCGACCTCGTCGCGGTGCGCCGCGCACTCGTCTCGGTGAGCGACAAGACCGACCTGCTCGCGCTCGCCGAGTCGCTGGCCGCCGCCGGGGTCGAGATCGTCTCGACCGGCGGCTCGGCCTCGCTCCTCCGCGATGCCGGCTACGCCGTGACCGATGTCGCGACGGTCACCGGGTTCCCCGAGTCCCTCGACGGACGCGTCAAGACCCTCCACCCCGGGGTGCACGCGGGCCTCCTCGCGGATCTGCGCCTCGAAGATCACGAGCGCCAGCTCGCCGAGCTCGACATCTCGCCGTTCGAGCTCGTCGTGGTCAACCTCTACCCGTTCGTCGAGACCGTGGCATCCGGTGCCGCGCCCGCCGACGTCGTCGAGCAGATCGACATCGGCGGCCCGGCGATGGTGCGCGCGTCGGCGAAGAACTTCGCCAACGTCGCGATCGTCACCTCGCCCGAGTCGTACCCCGCGATCATCGCGGCGGTCGCCGCCGGCGGCACCGACCTCGCCCAGCGTCGCGCCCTCGCCGCCCGCGCCTTCGCGCACACGGCCGAGTACGACCGCGCCGTCGCGCAGTGGTTCGCCGAAGAGACGCTCACCGCCGACGAGCACCTGCCCCAGCACCTGACGATCAAGGCCGAGCGCCTGGCGACGCTGCGCTACGGCGAGAACGCCCACCAGCGCGCGGCGATCTACTCGCGCGTGGGCGGGCACGGCATCGCGCAGGCCACGCAGCTGCAGGGCAAGGAGATGTCGTACAACAACTACGTCGATGCGGATGCCGCGCTGCGCGCCGCGTTCGACATGGTCAAGCCCGCCGTGGCGATCATCAAGCACGCCAACCCCTGCGGCATCGCCGTCGCCGCGCCCAACGCCCTCGACCCGATCGCGAGCGCGCACCTGCGCGCCCACGAGTGCGACCCGGTGTCGGCGTACGGCGGCGTGATCGCCGCGAACGGCACCGTGACGCTCAAGATGGCCGAGAACCTCAAGGACATCTTCACCGAGGTCATCGTCGCCCCCGCTTTCGAGCCGGCAGCGCTCGAGGTGTTCAAGGCGAAGAAGAACCTGCGTCTCCTCCAGCTCCCCGCCGACTGGCAGCAGGAGCGCATGGACGTGCGCCTCGTCTCGGGCGGCCTGCTGCTGCAGGACGCCGACCGGTTCCCCGCCGACATCGAGTCGGTCGCCAAGGACTGGGAGCTCGTCTCGGGGGAGCGGCCCGCGCCCGAGGAGATGCAGAACCTCATCTTCGCGTGGAAGTCGTGCCGCGCCGTGAAGTCGAACGCGATCGTGCTGGCCAAGGGCTCGGCCACGGTCGGCATCGGCATGGGGCAGGTCAACCGCGTCGACTCGTGCCGTCTCGCGGTCGAGCGGGCGGGGGAGCGCGCCGCCGGGTCGGTCGCGGCATCCGACGCCTTCTTCCCGTTCGCCGACGGCGCCCAGGTGCTCATCGACGCGGGGATCACGTCGATCATCCAGCCCGGTGGGTCGGTGCGCGACGACGAGGTCATCGAGGCCGCACGCGCCGCGGGCGTGACCATGTTCTTCACGGGCGAGCGCCACTTCTTCCACTGATCGCGGTCGACACGGCCGTCACCGTCGTGTCCGATTTCCGCGAGCCGGCGTCGTCGGCGCGTGTCAGGCTAGGTGCATGAGCATCCCGGCCATGACGTTCGACGAACGGTATCGCGCGATCGATTCGCGCGACGCGCGGTTCGACGGCCAGTTCGTGACGGCCGTCAGCTCGACGGGCATCTACTGCCGGCCGAGCTGCCCGGCTCGCACCCCGAAGCCGTCGAACGTCGCGTTCTACCCGACGAGCGCCGCGGCGCACGAGGCCGGCTTCCGCGCCTGCAAGCGGTGCCTGCCCGAGGCCGCGCCCGGTTCGCCGCAGTGGAACCTGCGCGGCGACACGGCGGGCCGTGCGATGCGTCTGATCGCCGACGGCGTCGTCGAGCGCGAAGGCGTGCCGGGTCTCGCGCGGCGTCTCGGCTACTCGACCCGCCACCTCACCCGTCTTCTCACGGCCGAGCTCGGGGCGGGCCCGCTCGCCCTCAGTCGCGCGCACCGCGCGCAGACGGCGCGCATGCTGCTCGTCGGCACCGACATGCCCGCGGCCGACGTCGCCTTCTCGGCCGGCTTCGCCAGCGTCCGACAGTTCAACGAGACGATCCTCGATGTGTTCGGGATGCCGCCGCTCGAGCTCCGCGCGCGTCGCCGCACCAGCGGCGGCGTCGTCGCGCCGGGGGCGATCGATCTCGTCCTGCCGCATCGCGGGCCGCTCGATTCCCCGGGACTCTTCGCGTGGATGGCCGCGCGCGCCGTCGACGGCGTCGAGTCCGCGACGCCCACGACGTTCGCCCGGGCGCTGCGCCTGCCCGGCGGGCCCGCGTGGTTCGAGCTGCGCGTCGACGACGCCGGACGCGTGCGCCTGCGCGCCCGCCTCGCCGCATTGTCCGACCTGTCGACGCTCGTGACGCGGGCGCGGCGCCTGTTCGACCTGGATGCGGATCCGCTCGCCGTCGACGGCGCGCTCGCGCGGCATCCCGAACTCGCCCCGCGCGTGGCGGTGCTCCCCGGCATCCGGGTGCCCGGCGCCGCCGACCCGCACGAGATGCTCATCAGGGCGATGATCGGGCAGCAGATCACCGTCGTCGCCGCCCGCACCGCGCTGTCGGCCCTCACCGCCGAGCTCGGAGAGCCCGTCGCGGGCCTCGGCGAGGCGACCCGGCTCTTCCCGACGATGCCGGCGATCGCCGAGCACGGTGCCGACGTGCTGCGCGGGCCCGGTGCCCGCATCCGCTCGATCGTCGGCGCGGCCGCCGCGCTCGCCGACGGGTCGCTGACGCTCACGACGGGCGACGACGGCGTCGAGCAGCGCGCCGCGCTCCTCGCGATGCCGGGCATCGGACCGTGGACCGCCGATTACGTGCGCATGCGCGTCCTCGGCGACCCCGACGTGTTCCTCCCCGGCGACGTCGCCGTCCGCTCGGGCGCGAC
>JBEVLS010000032.1:0-16396 GCA_040509015.1 Microbacterium sp. | reverse complement strand
CTCAGCGTCAGGAACGTGTCGGGCGCCGTGATGGCTCCGGCGATCACCAGCGCGAGGAGCGCGACCACGAGACCGAGGTTGCGACCGGCAGCGCTGCTCATGAACCGGCGGAAGGCCGATCGCTGTTGTGTCGGGGCCGTCGCGACCGCGGTGCCGGGCACCGGCTCGACGGCATCGGCACCGGGGGTCTGGGGCGGGATTTGCTCGCTCACGCGGCGGTTCCTTTCATCACGAGGTCGAGAACGCCGTGCTCGTCGATCTGGGAGGCGGGGAGGGTGGTCAGGATGCGACCGTCGGCGACCACCAGGACGGTGTCGGCCAGACCGATCACCTCCTCGATCTCGCTCGAGACGATGACCACCGCGTTGCCGGCGGCGGCGAGTCGGCGGATCAGGGCGTAGATCTCGGATCGCGCGCCGACGTCGACGCCGCGGGTCGGCTCGTCCAGGAGGAGGACGCGCGTGCCGTGCACGAGCCAGCGCGCGAGCAGGATCTTCTGCTGGTTGCCGCCCGAGAGGGTGATGGCCGCACGGTCGGGATCCGCGGGACGCAGCTCGAGCGCCTCGATCTGCTCGCGCGCGACCTTGCGCTCCGCGCGTTCGTTCAGGAAACCGCCCTTCGCGAAGCGGGAGAGCGACGACAGCGTCACGTTGACGAAGATCGGCTCGTCGAGCACGAGCCCCTGGCTCTTGCGCTCTTCGGGCGAGAGTCCGATCCCCGCGCGGACGGCGGCGGGGACGGACCCGCGGCGGAGGGTCACGCCGTTGACGGCGACGGAGCCGGTCGACGCCTTCCGGGCGCCGTAGACGGTTTCGAGGATCTCGGAACGCCCGGACCCGACGAGCCCCGCGAGGCCGACGACCTCGCCGGCGCGGACGGAGAAGGACACATCGTCGAACACGCCGGCCAGGCTGAGGTCTCGGACATCGAGGACGACGGGCGCGTCGGCGGCGACCGGCACGGCCGGGGGGAAGACGTTCGCGACGTCGCGCCCGGTCATCAGCCGGATCAGCTCGGCCGTCGGGGTGTCGCCGACGGCGAGTCCGGTGGCCGTCGTGCGCCCGTCCTTGAGGACGGTGATGCGGTCCCCGATCTGACGGATCTCCTCGAGGCGGTGAGTGATGTAGACGACGGCGATGCCCGCGGACGTGAGCTCGCGCACGACGTGGAAGAGGTTCTTGACCTCTTCCGAGTCCAGAACCGCGGACGGCTCGTCCATGATGATCAGCTTGATCTCGTGCGACAGCGCGCGCGCCATGCTCACGATCTGCTTGTTCGCGGCGCTGAGCGATCCGACCTCGGTGTGCGGAGACAGGTTGGCGTGGCCGAGCCGGGCCAGCAGCGCGCGCGTCTGCTTCGCGGCTTCGGATCGACGCGTGAAGCCGCCGCGAGCGATCTCGTGGCCGAGGAAGATGTTCTCGGCCACGGTGAGGCCGTCCACCACGTCGAGCTCCTGGTACATCGTCGCGATGCCCAGTTCGATGGCGGCGTCGGGGTTCGGGATCTCGACCGCCTCGCCCTGCCAGCGGATCTCCCCCTCATCCGGACGGTGTACGCCGGCGAGGGTCTTGATCAGCGTCGACTTGCCGGCGCCGTTCTGCCCCAGCACGCAGTGCACTTCGCCCGCGAGCACCTCGAGATCGACCCCGCGGAGGGCGCGGACGCCGGCGAACGACTTCGTCACGCCGCTGACGGAGAGTAATGCCGAAGGATGGTCAACTTTGATCACGGAGTGAACATAACACGACGGTCGGAAGATGCCGAGCGTTGGTTCGAGCGGCACCGCAGGCGCTGGACCCGCCGCCCCGCCTTCTCGAAAGCCGAGCTATCGCGCGGAATTCGCGGTTTCCGGCACTTCTGACGGATGAAAAACAAAAGATGCCGTTTCGTGATCCACTTCTGTTACGGTGAGTGTCGTCAACGTGGACTCCGTGAGTGCGGGCAGCTTCCCCCTCGGGTTTCGATCCACGTGGCGCAAGAAGCTGCATCACATTCAAGGAGGAAGAGATCATGCGCTCACACCTGAAGGCGCGCACCCGACTGGTGCTCACCGGTACCGCCGTCGTGGCGGCCATCGGACTTCTCGCAGGCTGCACCGGTGGCGGTGCGGATGAGGAGTCGGTCGTCGACCAGGGCACCTCGAGCGAGGAGAACGCGGAGTCGGGCGACACGGTCGTCATCGGCTTCTCCGGCCCCGCCGCCGACCACGGCTGGCTCGGTGCCATCAACTCGGGCGCCATCGCCGCCGCCGACAGCTTCGACGACGTCGAACTGCGTGTGGCCGAGGGCACGAACGACCCGATCGCTCAGATCGCCGCCGTCGAGACGTTCATCAACGAAGGCGTGGACGCCATCGTGCTGCTCCCGACCGATGGTGCCGCGCTGACCGAGATCGCGATCGAGGCGATGAACGCCGGCATCCCCGTCATCAACGTCGACCGCGAGTTCTCGAGCCCGTTCGCCGCCCGCACCACCGTGCTCGGCGACAACTACGGCATGGGCGTCAGCGCCGGCACCTACATCTGCGAGCAGCTCGGAGGCGAAGGGTTCGTCGCCGAGATCGCCGGCATCGACTCCCTTCCGCTGACGCAGGATCGCTCCCAGGGCTTCGCGGACGCGCTCGCCGACTGCGGACTCGAGGTCTCCGCCCGCGTCGCGGCGGAGTTCACCGTGGCCAGCGGTGAAGCCGTCACCTCGCAGCTCCTCGCTGCGAACCCGCAGATCGACGCGATCTGGAACCACGATGACGACCAGGGCATCGGCGTCCTCGCGGCCATCGCATCCGCCGGCCGCGACGAGTTCTTCATGATGGGCGGCGCCGGGAGCCGCAGCGCCATGGAGGCCATCGAAGCCGACGACTCGGTGCTGAAGGCGACGGTCATCTACCCGTCGACCCAGGCCGCCGACGGTGTGGCGCTCGCACGCCTCATCGCCCAGGGCAAGACGATGGGCGACATCGTGACGCCCAGCGTCGCGAACCGCATCGTCCTGGATGCGCCCGTGGTGACCAAGGAGAACGTGGCCGACTTCATCGACCTTTCGTTCGACTGACCTGCACCAGCGCGTGGGGCGTCCGCCGATCCCTCGGCGGGCGCCCCACGACCACTCCCGGAAGGACACCGAGATGACCAGAAAGCTCCGCGTCGCCATGATCGGCCACGGCTTCATGGGCGCCGCGCACTCGCAGGGCTGGCGCGTCGCACCCCGCTTCTTCGACCTCCCCGTCGAGCCGGAGATGGCGGTGATCGTCGGACGCAACGCCGCGGCGGTCGACGCCTCCGCTCGCAAGTGGGGCTGGGGCGAAGCGGCGACCGACTGGCGCGAGGTCATCGCCCGCGACGACGTCGACGTGGTGGACATCGTGACCCCCGGAGACACTCACGCCGAGATCGCCATCGCCGCACTCCGGGCCGGCAAGCACGTCCTGTGCGAGAAGCCGCTGGCGAACACGGTCGACGAGGCGGCCGAGATGACCGACGCCGCCGACGAGGCCGCCCGCGCAGGCGTCCGCTCGATGGTGGGGTTCACGTATCGGCGCGTGCCGGCGACGACGTTCGCCCGCAACCTGGTCGCGGAAGGCAGGATCGGAGAGATCCGTCAGGTCCGCGCCGAATACCTGCAGGACTGGCTCACCGACGCGGAGGCGCCGCTGACCTGGCGGCTCAAGAAGGAGCACGCGGGATCCGGCTCGCTGGGCGACATCGGCGCGCACGCGGTGGATCTCGCCGAGTACATCACCGGGCAGACCGTCGAGACCGTGTCGGGCATCTTGGAGACGCTCGTCTCGGAGCGCCCGGTGCTCGCGTCCGGGCAGGGGCTGTCCGGGGTCGCGGGCGCCGAACGCGGCGCGGTGACCGTCGACGATGTCGCCCTCTTCACGGGCCGCCTGTCCTCCGGTGCCCTCGCCTCGTTCGAGGCGACGCGCTTCCGCACGGGCCGCAAGAACGCCCTCCGCATCGAGATCTCGGGCTCGAAAGGGGCGATCGCGTTCGACCTCGAGCGCCTCAACGAGCTCGAGTTCTACGATGCGACCCTTCCCGAGACGGGCCTGGGGTTCCAGCGCATCCTCGTCACCGAGCACGACCACCCCTACCTCGCACCGTGGTGGCCCACCGGTCACATGCTCGGGTACGAGCACGGGTTCTCGCACCAGGTCCTGGACTTCGTGACGGCGATCCACGACGGGGTGCAGCCGCGCCCCTCCTTCGCCGACGGCCTGCACGTGCAGCGCGTGCTCGACGCCGTCGAACGATCGTCCGAAGCCGGAAGCATCTGGGTGTCGACGGGCGCGTGACGCCCCGGCATCCTGTACTCATCCCTTTCGAAAGGAACAGCCGCGATGACGCGTCCGATCACCCTCTTCACCGGCCAGTGGGCCGACCTTCCGCTCGAAGAGGTGGCACGCCTCGCTTCGGGGTGGGGCTATGACGGCCTCGAGATCGCCTGCTGGGGCGACCATCTCGACCCGTGGCGGTGGGACGAGCCCGGGTACGTCGAAGGCAAGCTCGCCCTGCTCGAGAAGTACGGCCTGAAGGTGTGGGCGATCTCGAACCACCTCAAGGGTCAGGCGGTGTGCGACGACCCGATCGATCAGCGGCATCGCGACATCCTGCCCGACGTCGTCTGGGGCGACGGCGATCCCGAGGGCGTGCGTCAGCGCGCAGCGGAGGAGATGAAGAACACGGCCAGGCTGGCCGCGAAGCTCGGAGCGACCACCGTCGTCGGCTTCACGGGGTCGAGCATCTGGAAGTACGTGGCGATGTTCCCGCCGGTGTCGCAGGAGCTCGTCGACGCGGGGTACCAGGACTTCGCCGACCGCTGGAACCCGATCCTCGACGTCTTCGACGAGGTCGGCGTGCGGTTCGCGCACGAAGTGCACCCGTCCGAGATCGCCTACGACTACTGGACGACCGTGCGCACGCTCGAGGCGATCGGCCACCGCGAGGCGTTCGGGCTGAACTGGGACCCGTCGCACTTCATCTGGCAGGAGCTGAATCCGGTCGACTTCATCCTGGAGTTCAGCGACCGGATCTACCACGTCGACTGCAAGGACGTGAAGCTCAACCTCGGGAACGGCCGCAACGGCCGGCTGGGCTCGCACCTCGCGTGGGCCGACCTGCGCCGCGGGTGGGACTTCGTGTCGACGGGGCACGGCGACGTGCCGTGGGAGAAGTCGTTCCGCGCGCTCAACAGCATCGGCTACGACGGTCCGATCTCGGTCGAGTGGGAGGATGCCGGCATGGATCGCCTGGTCGGCGCCCCCGACGCGCTCGACTTCGTGAGGCGCAATGCGTTCGACGCCCCCACGGCGGCGTTCGACGCGGCCTTCAGCACACGCTGAGTCCGCGAGGCGCCGGTAGTCTCGACGCATGACTTCGAAGCCCCCCGGCTGGTACGACGACGGTCGAGGCGCCCTGCGCTGGTGGGACGGCACGCAGTGGACGGAGCACGTCGCGGTGCCCGATCCCGAGAGCGGCGAGTCGGCGCCCGACGGGGGGATCGACGATCTGCCCGTCGAGCTGCAGGGCGACGACGCCGACGATCGCTCGGACGGTGCGTCCGGAGCCTTCGGCGCCGCGACCGAGTCGAAGAAGTCGAAGCTGTGGATCGTGTGGGCCGCACTCGGCGTCGTGCTCCTGGGCATCGTCGTGGCGATCGCCGTCGTGGTGCCGCTGCTGTTCCTGGCCGCCCAGCGTGCCGACGGGCCGGCGGCCGGCGACCTCGGCCCCCTCAGCGCCGAGCAGCAGGCGGCGGTCGACGCCGTCGACCAGTACAACGCGGCGTGGATAGCGGGGGACTGCGAGGACTACACCGCGGTCACGACGCAGAACTTCCGCGAACTGCAGGGCAACATCGACTGCGCCGCCTTCGCCGAGTCGACGCAGTTCTTCAACGACACCGTCGACGACTACGCGTCGGTCGTCACCGGTATCGACCGCGTCGACGCGGCCTACGAGGTCTCGACGACCGACGACTACATCAGCTTCCTCGACGACGACGGCAACGTGACGGAGACGCCCGAGAGCTTCGTCGACCACTTCACCTACACGCTGGTCGCCGTCGATGACGGCTGGGCGATCGACGCGGTCCGCTGATGACGGATGCCGTCGCCCGCCCGCGCAACGCGGCGTACATCATCTCGTGCCTGGCCATCGGCCTGGCCGCGGGGCTCCTCTCCGGCCTCTTCGGCGTGGGGGGCGGCACCGTCATCGTCCCGCTCCTCGTGCTCGGACTGGGCTTCGACCAGCGTCTCGCGGCGGGAACGTCGCTCGGAGCGATCGTGCCGACCGCGACCGTCGGGGTCATCTCCTACGCCGCGCACGACTCGGTGGCGTGGATCCCCGCACTGATCCTCGCCGCGGGTGCCGTCATCGGCGCCCAGATCGGGACGTGGCTCCTGCCCAAGATGCCCATCACGGCGCTGCGCTGGGGCTTCGTCGGCTTCCTCGCCGTCGTGATCGTCAGCCTGTTCATCATCATCCCGTCCCGCGACGCGGGCCTCCCCGTGACGGTGGTCACGGTGATCGGGCTGGTGGTTCTCGGTCTCATCACCGGTGTGCTCGCCGGGCTCCTGGGCGTCGGCGGCGGCGTCGTGGTCGTGCCGGTGCTGATGCTGCTGTTCGGGGCGAGCGACCTCATCGCCAAGGGCACGTCGCTCCTCATGATGATCCCGACCGCGATCTCGGGCACGGTCGGCAACATCCGCCGATCGAACGTCGACCTCGTCGCGGCTGCGCTCGTCGGCGGCGCGGCGTGCACGACGACCGCGCTCGGTGCGTGGATCGCCACCATCGTCGACCCCGTGCTCGGCAACATCCTGTTCGCCGCCTTCCTCGTGGTGATCGCCGTGCAGATGGCGCTGAAGGCCATCCGGGGGCGCAAGAAGCGCGCCTGAGGCGTTCGTCGTCTCCGATGGCAGCGGCCGACCCGTGACGCACCCGCTCGTTAGGATGGGTGCGTGCCAGTGAACCCCGAGATCGTCGGCCGGGCCTTCCCGCCGACGACGCCTTACCTCGTGGGTCGTGAGAAGGTGCGCGAGTTCGCCCGCGCCGTCTTCGCCGACGATCCCCAGCACGTCGATCCGGTCGCAGCGCAGGCGCTCGGCTACGCCGACGTCGTCGCTCCGCCGACCTTCGCGATGGTCGTGCAGGACCTGACGCTGCAGCAGCTGCTCGCCGAGCCCGATTCGGGCATCGTGCTGTCGAACGTGCTCCACGCCGAGCAGAGGTTCGCGTACTCGCGGCCGATCGTCGCGGGCGACGAGCTGACGGCGCAGCTCGCGGTCACCGGCATCCGCACCCTCGGCGGCAACGCGATGGTCACGAGCGACGCCGTCGTGACCGACGCCGCCGGTGAGCACGTCGTCACCGCCACGTCGGTGCTGCTCGTGGGGGAGGCCTCATGACCGCCCTCGCCGTCGGCGACGTCGTCGCCGAGCGCTCGGTGCACCTCACGCGCGAGTCCCTCGTCCGCTACGCGGGCGCGTCGGGCGACTTCAACCCCATCCACTACCGCGACGACGTCGCGGCATCCGTCGGCCTCCCGGGCGTCCTGGCGCACGGCATGCTCACGATGGGCCTCGCCGTCGAGACGCTCGTGCCGTGGCTCGGCGATGCGGGTCGCATCCTCGACTACGGCGTGCGCTTCACGCGCCCGGTGGTCGTCGATCCCGAGACCGGCGCCGACCTGACGATCGTCGCCAAGGTGGGCGCCGTCGACGACGAGACCGCCCGCATCGACCTCACCGTGAAGCACGGCGAGACGACGGTGCTCGGCAAGGCGCAGGTGCGCATCCGTCTCGTCTGAGCGGGATCACACGATGCCAGAGGTCGAACCACGCCCGCTCGCGCAGCTGACAACGCTGCGCACCGGCGGAACCCCGAGCCGCCTCATCGAGGCGCACACGACCGACGATCTCGTGAGCGTCCTCCGCGACGTCTGGTCGCAGGACGAGCCCATTCTGGTGCTCGGCGGGGGCTCGAACCTCTTCGCGGGCGACGAGCCCTTCGACGGCACGGTCGTTCGGATCATGACCGAGGGCATCGAGCGGATGCCGTCTCCCCGCCCCGGGTTCGTGCGGCTGCGGGTGCAGGCGGGTCACCACTGGGACGCACTGGTCGCCTTCGCGGTGGCCGAGGGGCTCGCGGGCATCGAGGCGATGTCGGGCATCCCGGGAACCGTCGGCGCGTCGCCGGTGCAGAACATCGGCGCCTACGGCCAGGAGATCGTCCAGACCATCGTCGAGGTCGACCTGCTCGACGAGTCCGACGGCGAGGTGCGCACGGTCCCCGCATCCGAGCTCGGCCTCGGGTTCCGCACGTCCGTGCTCAAGCACCACTACGGATCGGTGCCGGAGCGCGTCGCGGTCATCCTCTCGGTGACCCTCGAGCTCGCCGAGGTCGGTCACGGCGAACGTCCGATCGCCGGCGCGCAGCTGCGCACCGCTCTCGGCCTCGGCGAGGGCGAGGCGGTATCGCTCGCGTGGGTGCGCGACCACGTCCTCGCCACACGCGCCCGCAAGGGGATGGTGCTCGACGACGGCGACGCCGACACGTCGAGCGCGGGATCCTTCTTCCAGAACGCGGTCGTGTCGGCGGCCTTCGCCCGGACGCTCCCTCCCGAATGCCCGCGATGGCCGGTCGCTCCCGACATCGACTCGACGCTCGTGATCCCGCTGTCGTCGTTCGACGGCTACGTTCCGCCGCCGTCGGCGCAGGAGTCCGACGTCAAGGTGAGCGCGGCCTGGCTCATCGAGCACGCGGGCCTGAGCAAGGGATTCCGCCTCATGCCGACCTCGCGGGCCGGTCTGTCGTCGAAGCACGCCCTCGCGCTGACGAACCGCGGCGGCGCATCCGCCGAAGAGATCGCCCAGCTCGCGCGCTTCATCCAGGGCCGAGTGCAGTCCGAGTTCGGTCTGATCCTGCAGCCCGAACCGGTGCTCGTGAACGTCGAGCTGTAGCTTCAGGCCCGATTCAGCGTTCGACGGGCACGATGGAGGCATGCGCCTCCTTGTCGTCGATGACGAACCCCGCCTCGCCGAGGGCCTTCGACGCGGTCTCGAGGCCGAGGGGTTCGCGGTCGACGTCGCCCACACCGGCCCCGACGGGCTGTGGTTCGCCCGCGAGAACGACTACGCCGCGATCCTGCTCGACATCATGCTCCCGGGCATGAACGGCTACGTCGTGTGCCGCACGCTCCGCGACGAGAGCGATTGGACCCCGGTGCTGATGCTGACGGCGAAGGACGCCGACGGCGACCAGATCGAGGGGCTCGACACGGGGGCCGACGACTACCTGACCAAGCCGTTCTCGTTCGCCGTCCTCGTCGCGCGGGTGCGTGCGCTCATCCGCCGGGGTGCGGCGGCTCGTCCGGTGGTGCTGACCGTCGGCGATCTGGCGGTCGACCCGGCGGCACGCACCGTCCGTCGCGCCGGCGCGGCGATAGACCTGACGTCCCGGGAGTTCGCGGTGCTCGAGTTCCTCGCCCGCAACGCCGGCGACGTGGTGTCCAAGAGCCAGATCCTCGGCGCCGTATGGGATTTCGCCTTCGAGGGCGACCCGAACATCGTCGAGGTGTACATCGGGCACCTTCGCGCCAAGATCGACCGGCCGTTCGGGATCGAATCCATCCGGACGGTGCGCGGCGCCGGGTATCGGCTGGAGGCGGTCGGTGGCTGAGGCGTCGAACGGCGCGCGGGGCGGCATCCGCACGCGCATCACGGTCGTCGCGACGGTCGCCGTCGTGCTCGCGCTCGCGCTGGGGGCGGCGGTGTTCTGGATCGCGCTGCGCGGCGCGCTCTACGGTCAGCTCGAGACCGCGGCGGCTCAGGATGCGTCGGCCTTCGCCGAACAGGCCAAGGACTCGGGGTGGGAGACCCTGCCCGACGTCGACGACGATCGCTTCTGGCAGGTCGTCGACCGGGACTCCGGCGCGGTCCTGGCGGCCAGCGATGCCGCGGAGGGTGCCGCGGCGATCGCGAGCCATGACCGTGAGCCGCCCGCCCTCATCACCCTGCCCGACGGCGACGGCGCGTATCTCGTCGCGATGGAGGAGGACGACCACGTCGTCGTCGCGGGACGCGCAACGGCGACCGCCGACGAGACGCTCGTCTCGGTCGGGGTGCTCTTGGCGATCTCGGTGCCCGTCGTCGCGGCGATCGTCGCCCTGACGGTGTGGATCGCGGTCGGGCGCGCGCTCCGCCCCGTCGACCGCATGCGTCGCCAGGTCGATGCGATCACCGCGACCGACCTGCACACGCGCGTCGACGAGCCTCGCGCCGACGACGAGATCGGCCGGCTCGCGCGGACGATGAACACGATGCTCGCCCGCCTCGACGACGCGCAGGCGCGGCAGCGGCGATTCGTCTCGGACGCGTCCCACGAGCTCAAGTCGCCCCTCGCGTCGCTCCGGCAGTACGCCGAGGTCGCGGCATCCCACCCCGATCGGATCTCGCAGGACGAACTGAGCGACGCCGTCCTCGACGAAGGCGCCAGGCTCGAACGGCTGGTGCAGGGCATGCTCGTGCTGACCCGCGCCGACGAGAACTCGCTGGCGACCGCGCGCGAGGACGTCGATCTCGACGACGTGCTGTTCGCCGAGGCCCGACGCGTCGGCGCCTCGAGCGCCCTGACGGTCGACACGCGCGGCGTGCAGGCGGTGCGGACGCATGCCGATGCCGGGCTCGTACGGCAGGCGGTGCGCAACCTCGTCGACAACGCGACACGGCACGCCCGCTCGAGGGTCGCCCTCTCGTCCGGCAGAGACGCCGAGGGGGCGTGGATCGCCGTCGACGACGACGGGACGGGCGTGCCCCCCGACGAGCGCGAGCGCGTCTTCGAGCGGTTCGTGCGGCTCGACGAGGCCAGGGCGAGGGATGCCGGCGGCAGCGGCCTCGGGCTCGCGATCGTCGCCGAGGCGGCGCGCGTCCACGGCGGGTCGGTGTCGGTCGCGGACTCGCCGTTCGGCGGTGCGCGATTCGTGATGCGTCTGCGCCCCTGATCCTGCCCGCTTCAGGCTGGCTTCAGCGTTCGTTCGCGATCGTTGTCCTGACAGCAGACAGCAGGAGGACACCATGAACAAGAAGGCACTGTGGATCACCGGAGCCGCCGTGGCGGCCGTGGTCGTCGTCGGCGGATCGGCGGCCGCCATCGCGGCCGTCTCGTCGGACGACGACGGCGGTTTCGCCCCGATCACCGCGGCCGGAGCGCCGTCGCCGAGCGGGTCGTTCGCGGCCACGGACCTGACGGCGGCCGCGACCGCCGCGCTGGCCGAGGTGCCGGGCACCGTGATCGACGTCGATCGGGACGACGACTCGTCGCACGCCTACGAGGTCGACGTCCGGCGTGACGACGGATCGATCGCCGAGGTGCGACTCGACGCGGCGTTCGGTGTCGTGTCGGTGCGCGAGGATCGCGACGACGACCGGGACGACGACGATTCGCGCGCGGCATCGGCGAGCCCCGCGCCGACGGCCGAGCCGGCCCCGGGCGACGCCGATCGGGCCGCCGCCGCGGCGCTCGCGCACGTCGGAAGCGGGACGGTCGTCGAGGTGAAGCGCGACGACGACCCGGGCGTCGCGTGGGAGGTCGAGATCGAGTTCGCGGACGGCGAGGACGTCGACGTGGAGCTCGACGCGGAGCTGCGCGTCGTCGACGTGAAATAGACGCGACGACGGGTCCCGGGTCGGCGTGTTGACGCGACCCGGGACCTTCTCGCGGATAGGTTCGCAAAGCACGGAAGGGGACCCGCGACTATGGCCGCGCGCGCATCGAGAACGAAGGCTCTGCCACGGCACGGGCGTGCCCAGGTCACCGTGACGGTGCGCGACGCCAACGGGTTCCTGCATCACTTCGGCGACATCGACACGAGCGTCGGCGCGGTGCAGGAGGCGATCGCGATCATGCAGCTGCACTCCGCCGAGGCCGAAGCCGCCCACCGCGGGTCACGCAGCGCCTGACAGCCGTCCGCGCGCTGACGCCGAGCGCCGAGTCAGGCCGCCGGTGCGAGCAGCTCGAGAGTCTGGATGCGGCCGTGCGCGGCATCCATCGACTCGCTGTCGTACGCCCCCGCGATCGGCGAGATCATGACCTCGTCCACGCCGTAGCGCGTCGCGAACCGCGCCAGCTGCTCTCGCACGTCGGGGCCGGTGCCGACGAACCACTTCGTTCGCGTCGAGTCCATGATCGATCGTCCGATCCCGTCGAAGTCGGCCGCGCCGTCGCGGGACTGCTCGACGGACTCGAGGGGGACGAGCGGCTTGTTCGTCCGCAGACGCGCCATCATGCGCAGCTGCGGGAGCGCGCGCTCCTCGGCTTCGTCCGCAGTCGCGGAGGCGATCGCGTTCGCCGTCAGGAACGTCCGCGGTGCGGCCAGCGACGCCGACGGCTGGAACTGCGAGCGGTAGAGGTCGAGCGCGCGTTCGAGACCCTCGCCCGAGAAGTGATTCGCGAAGACGTACGGCAGTCCGAGGGCCGCGGCGAGCTGGGCGGAGTAGTCGCTCGAGCCGAGCAGCCACACCTCGGGCACCGACGTCGGGGCAGGCGTCGCATGCACGTCGTAGGTGCCGCCCGACGTGAACTGCAGCGCGGCGCCGTCGGCTGACACCAGCGCGAGGATGTCGCGCACGTGGTCGGGGAACTTCTCCACGTCGCTCGTGGTGCCCGACAGGCGCAGCAGGTGCGAGATGACCGGGTCGCTGCCCGGTGCGCGCCCGAGGCCGAGGTCGATGCGTCCGGGGGCGAGAGCCTCGAGGGCGGCGAACTGCTCGGCCACGATCAGCGGCGCGTGGTTGGGCAGCATGACGCCGCCGGAGCCGACGCGGATGCGGGTGGTGCGCGCCGCCGCGGCGGCCACGAGCACGGGCGGAGTGGTCGAGGCGACCGCGGGCATGTTGTGGTGCTCGGCGAACCAGTAGCGGCGGTAGCCGAGGTCGTCGGCGCGAGCCGCGAGGTCGAGCGATGCGGCGACCGCCTGGGGGCTCGTCTGGCCCGTGCGCACGGGGACGAGATCGAGGACGGACAGGGCGGGGGCGGTGGCGGAGGACATCGTCTGATGCAACCGCCCGGCGTCGCCGTCCTATTCCGGCCGCTGAGCCCGCTTCACGACGTCGTACGCCTCGAGCGCGGCTGTGCGGGTCTCGCCGAGGTCGACGATCGGCTCGAGTCCGGCATCCGCCCCCCACTGCCGGATGTAATGACTCTCGCGGTCGAACTTCTTGGCCTGCAGCTCGGGGTTGAAGATGCGGAAGTACGGGGCGGCGTCGGCTCCCGACCCGGCGACCCACTGCCAGTTGAACGGGTTGTTCGCGCCGTCGGCGTCGACGAGGGTGTCCCAGAACCACTCCTCGCCGCGCCGCCAGTCGATGAGCAGGTTCTTGATGAGGAACGACGCCGTCACCATGCGCACACGGTTGTGCATGTAGCCGGTGTGCCACAGCTCCTTCATGCCCGCATCGACGAGCGGGATGCCGGTGCGGCCCTGCTGCCAGGCCTCGAGGTGCGAGGGCTTGAGCCTCGGCCACGGGAAGGCGTCGAACTCGCGCCGCAGGTTCTTCGTCGCGAGGTCGGGGGAGTGGAAGAGCGTGTGCCACGCGAACTCGCGCCAGCCGAGCTCCGAGAGGAAGCCGCCGGCGCGTCCCGACTGCACCGACTCGTGCCACACCGTGAAGGGGCTGATCTCGCCCCACCGCAGTCTCGGCGACAGGAGGGAGGTCGCCCCGGCCGACGGCTCGTCGCGTGCGCGGTCGTAGGAGTCGAGGTCGTCGTCGAGGAACTCGCGCAGGCGTCGTCGGGCGGCCGGCTCGCCCGGCTCCCACGTCTCTCGCAGGCCCCCGGCCCAGTCCGGGCTCGTCGGCAGCAGGCCCCAGTCGTCGAGCGCGTCGCCCTTCGGCGCACCGGCCGGGCCGTCGATCTCACGCGGCTCGGGCAGCGGGGCGCGCGGCGTCGGGAGCGCCAGGCATGCCCGCCAGAACGGCGAGAACACCGAGTAGTGCGTGCCGCCACCCGTCTTCACGGTCCAGGGCTCGTGCAGCAGGGATGCCGCGAACGAGGCGACCTCGACGTCGTCGCCGCGCAGCGTCGTCTTGAGGCCGGCGTCGATGTCGCGCTCGGGCCCGCCGTAACGGCGGTTCCAGAACACGGCGCCGGCGTCGGTGTCGGTCACCGTCTCGCGCACGATCCGGTCGGCGGGGCCGCGTCTCAGCACGAGCGTCGATCCGCGTTCGGCCAGGCGCTCGGCCAGCGAGGCGAGCGAGTGGTGGAGCCACCATCGGGCCGCGCCGCCCAAGGGGCGGATGCCGGGCGACTCCTCGTCGAGGACGTACAGGCCGATGACGGGTTCGCCGCGGTCGAGCGCCGCACGGAGCGCAGGGTTGTCGGCCAGGCGCAGATCGTCGCGGAACCACACGATCGAGGGACGGGTCATCGTCTCATCATCGCCGGATCGACCGCCGCGATCACGGGCTTGACAGCCCGGCGGGTGGACGGCACCGAGGCCGGCTGCTGAACATCGTCCGTTCCGGAAATCGTTCCCCACGACGTCGTCGTCTGTTGATAGGTTTCATTCGAGGGCATGAGAATGCTCTCATTTTCTGGGGTTCCATCCGAACGATCACCAACTGGGGAGTTGTACGTTGCCTACGCATCACCGTAGGCGCGCTCTGGTCGCCGGCTTCACCGCCGCCGCCGTCGTCGCGCCCGCCATGCTCATCGCCGCTCCGGCGTCCGCCCTCGAGCCCGACACGACCAAGCCGGTCATCTCGTCGATCACGCCGGGGGACGGCTCCTTCGTCCGCGGCACCACGACCTTCACGGCATCCGTCGTCGAAGACGCCATCTCGTACTCGTACCTCGAGCTCAACAAGGGCGGCCGCTGGCTGACCGACGACACGAAGGAGCCGGGCTCGGTCAAGTACGGCAACTCGCCGGCGATCACGCTCGACACGACCCGCTGGGTCGACGGCGCCTACGGGCTCAAGGTCAACTCCGTCGACAAGAGCGGCAACGGCGCCGAGAAGCGGATCGCCTTCACGATCGACAACACCGCACCGGCCGCCGCCACCAACCTCGTGGACGGTCAGTTCGTCTCGGGCACGAGCGACATCGTGGTGACCGCGACCGAGGCGAACCCCCTGGCGTACCACGCGCAGCTCTACCGCGCCGACGGCACGCAGGTGCCCGAGGTCAAGGGCTACAGCTACCTGCCGAGCGGCAGCACGCTCACGATCCCGGCCGTGAACTGGAACGCGCTCGCCGACGGCGCGTACTACCTGCAGGTCTCGGTCCGCGACAAGGCCGACAACGCGGTCTCGCTGAAGGTCAAGCTCGTGCGCGACAGCACGCGCCCCGACCTCACGATCCTCACGCCCGCCGACGGCGGCTTCGTCAAGGCCGGCGCTCCCGGCGATGTCGCCCTCGAGGTCGCCGACGCGTCGGGTCTCGCACTCGTCGTGGCGAACCTCTACGGCGCCGACGGCACGCTCCTCACCACGGTCGGCCGCGCCAACGCCCCCGAAGGCACGTCGTGGTCGGGCGCCTTCCCGCTTCCGACGACGCTCGCCGAGGGGTCGTACTCGATCCGCGCCGGCGCCAACGACAAGGCGGGCAACAACCGCACGGTCTCGCACGGCTTCACCGTCGACGGCACCGCGCCGGTCGTGACCATCGACGCCCCGGCCGCCAGCGCCGCCCTGCGCGGCGTCGTGACCGTCTCGGGCACCGCGACCGATGCGGGCTCGGGCATCTCCGAGGTCGTGCTGCACGTGCGCAAGGCGACGTCAGACGGCTTCCTCAACGAGGTCGTCGTTCCGGTCGTCGGCGGCGCGTGGTCGACCACGATCGACACCGCCGCGTTCGGCGACGGTGCGTTCGGCATCACGGTGCTCGGCACGGATGCCGTGGGCAACACGAACGGTGGAGGCTCGCACGCCACGCCGCTCACGTTCGACAACACGCGCCCCTCGCTCACGATCGACGCCCCCGTCGCCGGCGCGACGCTCGTCAAGGGATCGCTCGGCAGCGCCACGGCCTCGGCGTCGGACCTCGGAGCGCTCGACCGCGTCGCGGTCAACCTCTACGACGCGAACGGCGCACTGCTGAAGAGCCTGGGCTCGACGTCGGGATCGAGCGCGCTCGGCACCACGACGTGGACGGGCTCGTACGCCCTGCCGTCCGATCTCGCCGTCGGGTCGTACACGATCCGCGCCTCGGCCACCGACGTCGCGGGCAACAGCCAGACCGTGAACTCGACGTTCCAGGTCAAGGCGGCGCCCGTGCCGACGACCCCGACCGTTCCGGCGAAGCCGACGCTGTTCGGCCTGATCCTGACGATCGTCGCGGTCATCGTGTCGAAGGTGTTCGGGTTCCTGGGCCGCTGAGCCTGAGCTGAGCGAGGGGAGGAT
>JBEVLS010000031.1:0-5071 GCA_040509015.1 Microbacterium sp. | reverse complement strand
GGGTCGAGGTCGGTGACGTCGATCCGCCAGGCGAGGCCGTCCCAGAAGCGGTCGCGGATGGGGATGCCGTCCGCGCGGAGCTGCGCGACGTCGCCTTCCCAGTCGATCACGAGCTCGATGCGGTCGCCGGGGGCAGCGCGACGGGCCACGGGGAGGGGGATGCGCCAGACCGCTGCGAGCGCGTCGATCTGCGCGTCATCCGGCGCCGATGACCGGCCCATCGATTCGCCGTAGCGGGCGGGCGGGTCGCCGGCGGATCGCAGGCTCCGGATGTCGAGCCGCTGCACACTCGGAACGGATGAGGGCTCGACCACGAGGGGCTCGAACGTCTCGCCGGTCCATCGGGTCGCGGCGGGCTCGCGCTCGGCGCGCAGCACGAGTCCGTCCGGCTCGCGCCACACCGCATCCGCCGACTCGACGAGGTCGTCGCCCAGATACCAGAGGCGCTCCGCCTGCTGCTCGTCGACGACCAGCACCCGGAGCGTCTCGTCGACGAGCAGCGTGTCGCCGGGCTCGACGTCGAACGTATCGTCACCCCGCACGTCGTCACCGCGACGCACGGCCGTTCCGGCTGCGAAGCGGATGCGGGCGGGAACACCGTCGTGCGCGCGCAGGACGAGCGTCGGGATCGCCCCGTCGACGACTCCCGCGACCGATGCGGTCGCCCACTCGATGCGCGCGCCGGCGAGGTCGAGCCGCAGCGGCCAGCGGGCGATGAGGCCGCTCGGGATGTCGATCGGCCGGTCGGGGACGATGACGTCGGCGCCCGCGAGCGGGATGCGGAACTGCACGTCGGAACTGCCCGACAGCGGCTCGTGCGGCTGGTGGGTGTTGAGGAAGAGGAAGCCGCTGTCGTCGTTCGACCGCACGGCCCATCGCAGCGAATCCAGGTCGTGGATGTCGACCGGGGCGCCCGCGGGCAGCGAGCTGTACATGTCGGCGAGGCGGCCGCCGAACGCGGAGAGGAACGCGTTGTGGTCGCGCAGCAGCCCGAGGCTCGTGCCCGGGTGACCCGTCGCGCCGATCGCCGCTTGGAAGTCGTAGTCGAAGCGCGGCAGGTCGTTGGGGTACCCGGTCGCGTGACTCTCCTGCACCTGGTCGGCGGGGTTGATGCCGCCCGCGTACATGTAGAAGCCCTGCCACGCCGAGCCGTTGCCGATCTTCACGTTCGCGAGCGCGGCGATGTCACGACCGCGCGCGAGCGGACGCCGGTGGTACGCGGTCGCCATGCCTCCGCCCAGCTCGCATGTGGCAGGCGGGAACTCGGGATCCACGGCGCGCACGACGATCTCGACGCCTTCCTCGCGGAAGTCGCCCCCTACACCCGGGTCGTCCCACTCGTGCGTGAAGCGGAAGTGGTCGCGGAAGCTGTCGTCCCAGGTCGAGCCCTGCCCCGCCCAGAATCCGTCGGCGTACCCGCTGTAGAGCGGGAAGACCTCGTGCGGCGGAAGCACCGCGCCGCCCCAGCCGGTCGCCGTCCACAGCGGCGCCGAGAGCGCGGCATCCTGCGCGATCCGCTAGAGCGTCGCGATGTGGTCGGGCTGGTCGTATAGCTCGTTCTCGATCTGGATGCCGATGACTCCGCGATCGGGCCCGCAGAATCGTGCGATCTGTCCGGCCACCGCGGCGTACCAGCCTTCGGCCAGCGCGAGGTAGTCGGGGTCGTTCGTCCGAGCGTTCGGCGCTGCCTCGAGCACCCAGTCGGGCAGACCGCCGTTGCGCACCTCGCCGTGGCACCACGGCCCGATCCGGACGATCACGTCGACCCCGACCCGCTCCGCCGTCTCGAGGAAGCCGGCGATGTCGAGGCCGCCCTCGAAGCTGATCTCGCCGCGGACGGGCTCGTGGTGGATCCAGAACACGTAGGTCGAGACCGAGGTCAACCCCGACGACACCATGAGCCGCAGGGTCTCCTCCCACCGCGCACGGGGGATGCGACTGAAGTGCAGTTCACCGGTGACCGGGATCATCGGCCGCCCGTCGACCTCGAAGGATCGGCTGGTCAGGCGCACGCGGTCGTGGCGGTCGACACGGTTGCTCATGTCGGGCTCGGTGAGCGGCGGGCGCGAGTCCCGCAGCTCGATCGCTCTCGTCGTACCGGCCATCGTGCCGCCCTTCACTCTGCGCCGAGGATTCGGGCGTTCTGCGCGCGCTGCCAGTCGCGCAGGTTCCACATCGGGTGGTGCGGGGCCGCGTTCGAGCAGAGCACGACACCCCAGACACCGCGTTCGAGCGCGGTGTCGATGCCGTGCTCGGCGAGCGCACGGCCGATGGGGCCCTCTTCGAACGTGCCGTGCAGCGGCGTGTAGCCGACCCAGCCCTCGCCGACGAGCGCCGGGACGCCCTGCGAGCGTGCCCATTCGGCGATCGCGATCACGCGGGACTCGATCTCACGGCGCATGACCTCCCGGTAGGCGCCGTACTCCTCGAGCAGCCAGGTGTCCCAGGCATCCGCGTCGACCCAGTCGTACCCGTAGACCATTTGATCGGTGATCACGGTCGCGTCGAACTTCCAGTCTGCCGCGCGCCCGTATTCCTCGACGCTCGGGGCGTCCGCCCGGAGCAGCTCGCGAAGCTCTTCGTTCGGAAAACCGGCGCTCCCTTCGGAGCGGATGTCGATGCGCTTCTGCAGAGCGTCCAGCACGCCGTAGCTGTAGACGTGGAACTGCGCCGCGCCGAGGCCGTCGGGAAGGCGATGCATCGCGAGGTGGGGCGGCTTGCCGTAGCTCGCGGTGACCAGCAGATCCGGATGCCGCTCCCCCAGCCACCGCACCTGCTCGATGCCGCCGTCGGCGAGCGCCGGGAGGATCGAGAAGTCGATCTCGTTGTGCAGCTCCACCAGCGCGATGCGCTCGCGGTGGCCGTGGTCTGTGAGGAATGAGATCATCCGGTCCCACGCCTCGGCGAGCACGCGGTACCGCTCTGCGAGGGGGACGGCGTCGATGGCCTCGAACCAGGCCGGCGAGGCCGCGAACGAGGGCGACTGCTGGTACTCCCAGCTGGCGAGGATCACGACGAGCCCGTGGCGCTCGGCAGCGGCGAACAGCGCGAGCAGGCGCCCCCGCACGTCGATCGTGTAGCCGCCGGGGGCGTCGTACCAGCGCGTGCGCTGACCGTAGTAGCCGCCGTCCGGCGCCGCGCCGAGACCCTCGATCGCGAGCTCTTCGGCGAGCGCGTCGAGTCCGAGTCCGCCGAAGAGCAGCAGGGGCGCGGCGCAGATCCGGATCGCGTTGTAGCCGAGGGATGCCGCGTCGGCGACCGCCGCATCGATGTCGGCGTACGGCTCACCGTCGCCGGCACGCGTGTACCAGGAGAAGTCCCAGAGCGTGATCGTGAGCCGCTGCGGCAGGTGGGCGGGCACGGGCCCGGTGAGTCCGTCGTGGGACTCGGGTATCGTCCCCGAGCCGAGATAACGGTCGGTCATGCTTCCATCCTCTCGGCTTCGCGGGCCAGCGAGCGTCCGTCGGCAGCCGCGGCGCGCAGCGCGTCGGCGGCGACCGAACGCGCCGCCGCGGTGTCGGTGTCGAAGACGAGGAGTTCCGGCAGCGAGGTGGCGAAGTAGTCCACGTCGTCCTTCGCACGCTCGAGTTCGTCGGCGCGCTCGTCGAGGCGCTGCCAGACCTCCGCCGCCGCGGCATGGTCGCCGAGGCGCACGTGCGCGAGGGCGATGAAGCGGTCCGACTCGTCGACCGGGCGCTCGGCGACGGCGAGCGGGGTGGACGCGCGGGCGTCCTCCCACGCGCGGCGAGCGGCGGTCTCGTCCCCGAGCGCCGCGAAGGCGTCGCCGAGGAGCACGAGCCGCTCAGCCTGCGGGACGGCGGGATGCCTGCCCTCGCCGAGGTTCGCCGGGGCGACGAGTCCGACCTGCAGCAGTTCGACGGCGCGTGCGGCGTCGCCGCCCGCGATGAGGCGGCGCGCGATCGCACAGGCGGCACGGTCGTAGGCGGCGATGACCTGACCCTCGCCGCCCTCGAAGGGGCGGAATGTGCGGACGGTGAGGATGCGCCACGCGTCGTCGACACGATCGGCGTCGAGCAGGAGCGAGACGTGAGCCAGGGCGAGATCGTCTCGCGAATCCAGCAGCGGTGCGTGCGCCTCGAGGAGCGCAAGCCTCTCGGCCGCCGACGTGCCGGCGAGTCGACGGAGCAGGTCGCGCTCGAAGACGAGTCGGCCGTCGTCCGAGAGTTCGAGCGCGCGCGCGTACGCGGCATCCGCTCGTTCCGTGTCACGACTCGTGCGCATGATCGCCAGCGCCAGGTTGCGCCACGCCACCGGATCCGCGATGCCGCCCTCCGTCGCCGCGGCGAGGTCGGTCAGGGCGTCGTCGTCGCGCGCGGCGTCGAGCAGCCACATCCCCCGGAGCGCGAGAACGGGCGCGCCGCCGCCCTGCGTCACCGCCGAGGTCAGCGCGTCGTACTGGTCGAGGCCGGCGGGGAAGGCGAGGTCGAGCCCGAGCGGTGCCAGGGCCGCCCGCTCCGCGGCCGCCGCATCCGGATCGCCGGCGGCGTCGGCCCACGCCGCACGGAGGACCCGGCGGAGGGGCTCGGCATTGCCGAACGCCGCATCCGCACCGGCGCCGGGAGCGGCCGTCGCGGCGAGCGCCTCGGCGAAGGCGCCCGCACGCGCGAACTCGGCGGCGACGTCGAGGGTCGTCCGCGGATCGGCGGGACCACCGTCTGTGGGAAGGCCCAGGACTCCGGCGAGCGCGCTCGTCGCCGCGTCGAGCGGATCGAGCGTGCGAAGCGTCTGCAGTGCCGACAGCGCTTCCTCGTCGCGGCCCAGAGCCCGCAGAGCGAGCACCGCCAGACGCCGCGCCTCGGGGATCGAGGAGGCCTGCTCGGCGAGGAGGAGAGCGTCGCGGGGACGCCCTGCACGCAGGGCCAGCCGCGCCCGAGCGAGGTGCGACGGGGCCGCCCACGCGATGTTCCACGCGGCCCGCGCGAAGCGCTCGTCGGCCTCGGCGAACGCGCCCTGGCGTTCGCGGACGAGGCCGAGGAGGTAGAGCGCCTCACCGTCCCGCGGGTTGAGGTTGCGGCGCGTGAGTCCTCCGATCGCGGTCTCCAGCAGCGCG
>JBEVLS010000030.1:0-4595 GCA_040509015.1 Microbacterium sp. | reverse complement strand
AGCACCTCGTGTCCGCGCGGGTCCTTGTTCACCAGGTGGGCGACGACGAAGCCGCCCGCGACTCCGAACAGGAACCAGATCAGGTTCTTCATGTCACCACTCCTCCGTTGTCGAGCAGGTCGCTCGCGACCGTGTCGAGACACGCCTGCCGCAGGGCGCGACAGCCTCCATCGTAAGCGGAAACGCCGAAGGGCGCCGGGTTTCCCCGACGCCCTCCGAGCGATGACCGACTGCGGCGCCCTATCGGGCGGCGCATCTCGATACGGTCGCTGCGCGACCTACTCGATGACCGACTGCGGCGCCCTATCGGGCGGCGTAGTACTCGACGACGAGCTGGACGTCGCCGACCACGGGCACCTCGGCACGCTTCGGGCGACGCACAAGGCGCGCCTGCAGCTTGTCGAGCTCGACCTCGATGTAACCCGGGACCGGGGGCAGGACATCGGCGTGACCGCCGGCGGCTGCGACCTGGAAGGGCTCGGTGCCCTCGCTGCGGGCCTTGACGTGGATGAGCTGACCCGGCTTCACGCGGAACGACGGGCGGTCGACGGTCTGGCCGTCGACGAGGATGTGACGGTGCACGACGAGCTGACGGGCCTGCGCGGTGGTGCGGGCGAATCCGGCGCGCAGCACGAGCGCGTCGAGACGCATCTCGAGGAGCTCGACGAGGTTCTCACCCGTCAGGCCCTGGGCGCGACGAGCCTCGTTGAACGTGTTGCGCATCTGCTTCTCGCGGATGCCGTACTGCTCGCGCAGACGCTGCTTCTCGCGGAGACGGACGGCGTAGTCGCTGTCCTGCTTGCGCTTGGTGCGGCCGTGCTCACCCGGAGCGTACGGACGCTTCTCGAGGTACTTGGCTGCCTTGGGGGTCAGTGCGACGCCGAGGGCGCGCGAGAGGCGGACCTTGCGGCGGTCCTGGGACTTCGTAGCCACGAAGTGATCCTTCCGATGACGTGGACGCGTCTTTCGCGACTCACGGACGTATCTCCGCCTCTTCGCCCTGTCCGGACTGCACGCCGGGGCATGCCGGAAGGTCGGTCGAGAAGAGAGGGGATGCCCGAAAACTGTGTTTCGAGCCGGTCAAGCTTATCAGGTCGGCCGGGATGGCCCGATCAGCGGGTCATTCACCCGACAGGATGCGGCGGATCTTCTCGAGCCGCGCCTGGACGTCTCGCTCCTGGCCGTGGTTGGTCGGCTCGTAGTAGCGCGTGCCGCGCAGTTCGTCGGGCAGGTGCTGCTGCGCGACGACGCCGATCTCGGAGTCGTGCGGATAGATGTAGCCCTTGCCGTGACCGAGGCGCTTGGCGCCCGGGTAGTGCGCGTCGCGCAGAGGCGGCGGCACCCGCCCGAACCCACCGGCGCGGACGTCGGCGATGGCCTTGTCGATCGCGAGGTAGGCGGCATTGGACTTCGCCGTCGTCGCGAGATAGGCCGTCGCCTCGGCGAGCGGGATGCGGCCCTCGGGCATGCCGATGAACTGCACGGCGTCGGCGGCGGCCACGGCCAGCGGCAGCGCCTGGGGGTCGGCGAGTCCGATGTCTTCGGCGGCCGAGATGATGAGACGCCGGGCGATGAAGCGCGGATCCTCGCCCGCTTCGATCATCCGCGCGAGGTAGTGCATCGCCGCATCGACGTCCGACCCCCTGATCGATTTGATGAACGCGCTGATGACGTCGTAATGCTCGTCGCCCTGTCGGTCGTACCTCAGCAGCGCGCGATCGACCGCCTGGCTCACCTGGTCGGGGCTGATCGCGGGGGTCTCGCCGTCGTCGGCGTTCTCGAGCGCGAGGGATGCCGCCGCCTCGAGCGTCGTGAGGGCACGCCGGGCGTCGCCGGACGCGAGTCTCACGATCGCATCGGCCGTCTCGTCCTCGAGCGAGACCGCACCGGCGAGACCCCGCGGATCCTCCACGGCGCGATCCAGCAGCATCCGCAGATCGGCATCGGTGAGCTGCACGAGAGTGAGCAGCAGCGACCTCGACAGGAGCGGAGAGATGATCGAGAACGACGGGTTCTCGGTGGTCGCCGCGATGAGCACCACCCAGCCGTTCTCGACGCCGGGCAGCAGGGCGTCCTGCTGCGCCTTCGTGAAGCGGTGGATCTCGTCGAGGAAGAGGATCGTGGACTGCCCGTAGAGATCGCGCTGGGTGAGGGCCTCCTGCATGACCTCGCGGACATCCTTCACACCCGCCGTCACCGCGGAGAGCTCGACGAAGCGGCGGCCGGACGACCGGGCGATGGCCTGGGCCAGCGTCGTCTTGCCGGTGCCGGGAGGACCCCACAGGATCACCGACGTCGCCGCCCGGGTCGAGGCATCCGGATCCGCGAGCGTCACGAGCGGAGAACCGGGTTTGAGCAGATGCCCCTGCCCCGCCACCTCGTCGAGCGAACGCGGGCGCATGCGGACGGCGAGGGGGGTCAGACCCTGGAAGAGCGCCGTCGGAGAAGCCACCGCACCAGGCTAGTCGCGCGCGGCGACACGACGGCCGGGTTTGGGCGGGGCCCGAGCCGTTGCATAGGATCGACCCGGCTTCGGGACACTCCCGGACGAGGGAGGTCCCCGTGTCGACCGGTGGCAAGGATCGCGGCTCGCGTGAGGCACGCGAGCGGTCGCGGCTGTACCAGGCCCGCCAGACGTTCCACGACGAGCGCATCCGGCGCCGCACGCGCGACAACCTCATCGCCGGCATCGGAGGCGGTCTCGTGATCGCCGCGATCATCGTCGTGCAGACGCTCTTCTTCACCATCGGCCCCGGCACTCCGGCCCCCTCGCCGACGCCGACGTCGACGACGACGCCCGCTCCCACGCCCGCCCCGACCTCGACCGAGACCACGGTCCCGGAGCCTTCGGCGACACCCACGCCCTGACGCGTCACTTCTCCGCGTGAGCGCCGGACCCTCCGTACTAGGCTTGACGCGTCCCACTCCCACAGGCGGCGAAGCCGCGATGAGGTGCATCCCGTGACTGCCCACGCAGACCCCACGTCCGAGTCCCCCGCGGACGACCAGAACCCGAGCGAGAACGCCCTCGCAGACGGCGGCGCCGACTCGGCCGAGCTGACCGAGACCGTCGCCGAGGCCATCGGCGACGCCGAGGTCGACGCGATCGAGACGGCCGAAGCCGAAGAGCTCGCCGACGAGGGCGAGCTGACCGAGACCGTCGCCGAGGCGATCGGCGACGCCGAAGTCGCAGCGATCGAAGCGATCGAGAAGGCCGAAGCGGAGGACGCCGTCGAGGACGCCGAGCCGGATGCCGCGGCTCCCGCTCCCGCAGCCCCTGCCGCCCCGCCGACTCCGCGCATGGTCCCGCGTCCCGGCCCCCCGGCCGGCGTCGCCGTGGCGAAGCCCGAAGAGCCGTGGGGTCGCGTCGAGGACGACGGCACCGTCTCGGTGCGCGAGGCGGACGGCTGGCGCGTCGTCGGCCAGTACCCCGACGGGACGCCGGACGAGGCGCTCGCCTACTTCCAGCGCAAGTTCTCGGACCTCGCCGGCGAAGTCACGCTCCTCGAGGTGCGTCACCGCAACGGCGGGGCGTCCGCCTCCGACCTGCGAGCAGCCGCTCGAACGGTGCAGGCGAAGCTCGACGGCGCAGCGGCCGTCGGCAACCTCGCGGCCCTCGAGGCCCGCGTCGCCGCCCTCACGGGCGAGCTGGCCGCGGCATCCGAGACCGAAGCGGTCGCCGCGCGCGAAGCAGTCGACGCCGCGGTCGCCGAGCGCACCGCGATCGTCGAGAAGGCCGAGGCGCTCGCCGCACGCGATCCCAAGTCGATCCAGTGGAAGCAGGCCTCCGCAGACCTCGCCGCCCTGTTCGACGACTGGCAGTCGCAGCAGCAGAACGGACCCCGCCTGCCGAAGTCGACGGCGCAGCAGCTGTGGAAGCGATTCCGCGACGCCCGCGCGACGGTCGACAAGCACCGCCGCGAGTTCTACTCTCAGCTCGACGAGGCCCATAAGGGCGTGCGCGACCAGAAGGCCAAGCTCGTCGAGAAGGCCGAGGCCCTCGCACCCAAGGGTGAAGACGGCATCGGGGCCTACCGGGAGCTGCTCGACCAGTGGAAGACCGCGGGCCGCGCGGGAAAGAAGGCCGACGACGCGCTGTGGGCCCGCTTCAAGGCGGCAGGCGACGCGCTGTACTCGGCCCGCACCGAGCGTGAAGCCGCCGACACCGAGGCCTCCCGCGAGAAGATCGACGCCAAGCGCGAGCTCCTCGTCGAGGCGAAGGCCGTCGCCGACGAGCCCGCCATCGCGAAGGCCCGCACGCTGCTGACCGGCATCCAGCGACGCTGGGACGAGATCGGCCGCATCTTCCCGCGCGACGCCGAGCGGGCGCTCGACGACGACCTGCGCAAGATCGAGCAGGCGCTGCGCACACGGGAAGACACCGACTGGAAGCGCAACAACCCCGAGACCAAGGCGCGCGCGAACGACATGACGCGGCAGCTGACCGACGCCATCGAGAAGCTCGAGGCGGAGCTCGCCGCGGCGACCGCGTCCGGCGACAAGAAGGCGATCGCCGGCGCCGAAGAAGCTCTCGAAGCCCGACGCACCTGGTTGCGCGCCCTCGGCGGCTGATCCGCACACGCATCTGAAGAGGC
>JBEVLS010000029.1:0-15725 GCA_040509015.1 Microbacterium sp. | reverse complement strand
CTCGGGCCACGTCGTCCTTCGCGTTCGCGCGCGTCTTCATGACGAGGCGGATGACCAGCGCGTCGCCGGACACGGACTCGAGGCCCCAGACCTCGGGCGCCTCGAGGATGCGCGAACGCCACTTCGGGTCCTTGGCGAGCGACTTCGCGGCATCCAGCATGACCTTCTCGACCTCGTCGATGTCGGCATCGGCGGGGACGGCGAGGTCGATGATGACGCGGGACCAGCCCTGCGACATGTTGCCGATGCGCAGGATCTCGCCGTTGCGGACGTACCAGAGCGTGCCGTTGACGTCGCGGATGTGCGTGATCCGCACGCTGACGTACTCGACGATGCCCGTCGCGAGCCCGACGTCGACGACGTCGCCGATGCCGACCTGGTCCTCGGCGACGATGAAGATGCCGTTGAGCACGTCCTTCACGATGTTCTGCGCGCCGAAACCGAGGCCGGCGCCGATCGCGGCGGTGAGCAGCGTGAGCGAGGCGATCGCGTTCGGCGCCAGGACGTTGACGATCAGCAGCATCGCGATGATGACGATCGACACGTTGACGATGTTCTGCAGGATCGAGCCCAGCGTGCGGGTGCGCTGCACGAGCCGGACATTGGCCAGAGGGGAGCGCTCGAGCGCCATCGTGTCGGTGACCTCGGCTTTGGTCTTCGCACCGTTCACGATGCGGCGGACGACGCGTCGGATCACGAGCTTGAGGATCCACCCGAGCAGGAACGCGCCGACGGCGATGCCGACGACGGTCAGCAGATTCCAGCCCGCGGCGGCCAGGAAAGCGCCGATCGTCCCCCAGAACTCGGGGTCGGCGATCGTCGGTGCTTCGGTCGTGTCGGCTGTCCACATCATCGCCACGATCCTACCGGCGACCGCCTGGACGGCCCCTGGCCGCGCGGCCCGCGGCTCAGTCGACGAGACCGTTCTCGTAGGCGAAGATCACGGCGTGGACGCGATCGCGTGCACCGATCTTCGCGAGGACGCGGCCGACGTGCGTCTTGACGGTGGATTCGCTCACGAAGAGCCGCTCGGCGATCTCGACGTTGCTCAGTCCGGCCGCGATCGCCACCAGGACGTCGCGCTCGCGACCGGTGAGCGCCGCCGCGGCGAGCGCGTCGCCGTCGCCGACCGGCAGACGCGCACCCAGCATGTCGACCATGCGACGGGTGACGCGAGGAGACATCACCGCGTCGCCGCGGTGGACCGACCGGATCGCGGCGACGAGCTCGTGCGGGAGCGCGTCCTTGAGCAGGAAGCCGCTGGCGCCGGCTCTCAGTGCCGCGAAGGCGTACTCGTCGAGATCGAAGGTTGTCAGGATGAGCACGCGGATGCCGGGGTGGGCCGCGAGGATGCCGCGGGTCGCCGCGATGCCGTCCGTTCCCGGCATCCGCACGTCCATCAGGATCACGTCCGGCTCGAGAGCCGAGGCCTGGGCCATCGCCGTCGCGCCGTCGGACGCCTCGCCCACGACCTCCAGGTCGTCCTCCGATTCGAGCACCATCCGGAACCCCATCCGGATGAGCGGCTGGTCGTCGACGGTGAGGACGCGGATCCGATCACTCATGCTCGCCCCTCTCGCCGGGAATGGTCGCGTGCAGCCGCCACACGCCGGGCGCGATCATGCCCGCCTCCATCGTCCCGTCCACGTGCGCGACGCGCTCCTGCAGGCCGCGCAGGCCCAGTCCCGCGCCCTGCGACGGGGAGTCCGGCGAGGCGCCGTCGTTCTCGACGGTGACCTCGGCTCCTCCGTCCCGGTGGACGACGTCCACCCGGATGCGGGTCGGCTGCCGAGCGTAGCGGAGGGCGTTCGTGAGGCCTTCGGCGACGATGCGGATGGTCGCCAGGCGCACGGCGGGCGACGAGTCCGGGGCCCCGGTCACGCTCAGTGCGACGGGAGCGCCGGCCGCACGCGCCCCGGCCACGACGTCCTGCACCGTGGTGTCGCCGGCGGGTGCGAGGGGCGCCGTCTCGTCGTCGCGCAGCACGCCCAGCATCACCCGCATCTCGGTGAGCGCGGCGCGGGCCGTGTCGGCGATCGCGAGAGTCGCCTCTTTCGCACTCCGGGGGTCACGTGTCGCCGTCGCGCCGTCCGCGAGCGAGATCACCACCGTGAGCGAGTGCGAGACGATGTCGTGCATCTCTCTGGCGATGCGCGTGCGCTCGGCGGCAGCGGCCAATCGACCCTGCTGGTCGCGTTCGACGAGCAGCTGACGCGAGCGGTCGATCAGCGCGTCCAGGTAACGGCGCCGGTTCCCGACGTTGATGCCCACCAGGGCGCCCAGCAGCAGGAAGACGATCGTGCTGATGTCGAGGTTCAGCTCGACGCCGAGCTGGCCGGGATCCAGCAGGATGCGCACGAACGAGGTGAGCAGGATGGCCGCGGACGCCGAGCCGAACGCGATCCAGCACGTGCGGGCGTTCCGGTAGACCGCGATGGAGTAGATCGCGATCAGCGACGTCGGTCCGCCGAGTGTCGCCGCCAGCAGCGGTTCGAACACGACGGCGGGCAGGATCGAGACGGCGAAGACGATCACGGGCAGGCGGCGCCGCCAGACCAGTGCGACGCATCCCGCCAGAGCGAGCACGGCACCGGCGGCGAACCACCAGTTCTCGGCGGGGGCCGCGACGGGAGCGCGGACGGCGACCGGCGGAATCGAGATCAGGAACGCCAGGACGGCGATCAGGATGTCGGCGAACAGCGGATGCCGCGACCAGAACCTGCGGATGACGCCGGGCGGGCGGGGCAGACGCAGATCGTCCTCGACACGAGAGCCCGTGTCGAGGACGATCCGACGTGATTCAGACACCGACCGACTCTACGCGTCGCGTGTGCGCAGCACCGCCCAGCCCCCGAGGAGAAGGGCGACGACCCAGCCGGTCAGCGCGAGGAGCGCGGGCAGCGCGTCGGTGGCGCCGGGCGCCGAGATCGTCGCGGCCGCGTTCATCGGCAGATAGTCGCCCAGGTCGACGATCCACTTCCATGCGTCCCCGGCGATCGTGAACAGGCTCGTGACGATCGGAGCGACGAACAGCAGTCCGACGGTCGCCGCGATCGCGCCGGCGCCGTTGCGGATCAGGAAGCCCCACCCGACGCCGATCAGGGCGAACGCGATCATCGAGACCACGCCGAAGCCGAGCGGGATGACGGAGTAGGCGGGATCGGACCAGTCGATGGGCTCGGCCAGCAGCGGCGCGGTCGCGAGGATCGCGAGGGCGTAGCTCACGATCGTCGTCGCACCCATCAGGAGCGCGACGACGACGGCCTTCGCGGCGAGTACGGCGCCCCGGCGGGGCTCGGCGGCGAGCGTCGACCGGATCATGCCGGTCGAGTACTCGCCCGTGACGGCGATCGCCCCGAGGATGCCCGCGACGAGCATCGTGAACTGGGTCGGCATGAGGATCGCGCTCACGGCCGGGAAGCCGGCGCCGAACTCCGAGGATGCCGCGGCGATCATCGTCGAGATGCCCACCGACAGCAGCGCGGCGACTCCGAGGGACCACCACGTCGAGCGGAGCGTCGTCAGCTTTATCCATTCGCTCACGACGACGCGGGGGAACGTCACGCGCTCCGCCCGCTCGGTGCGGGTGGCGACGGGCGCGGGGGAGGCGGTCAGGGTGCTCATGCGATCTCCTTGGTCTGGTACTCGACGTCATCGCCGGTGAGGGTGAGGTAGGCGTCCTCGAGGCTTCCGGCGGTGGGGGTGAGCTCGTGCAGCGCGAAGCCGCGGGCGGCGGCGGTGTCGCCGATCTCGGCCGCTGTCACCCCCGACACTTCGAGGACGCCCGGCTCGACGCTCGTGACGGTGACGCCGTCGCGGGCGAACGCGGCGGCGATGCCGTCGGCGTGGGGACTGCGCACGCGCACGCTCGTGTTCGTCCACCGCGACACGATGTCGGCGACGGGCGCGTCGGCGAGCACGCGGCCACGGCCGAGCACGATGATGTGGTCGGCCGTGAGCGCCATCTCGCTCATCAGATGGCTCGACAGCAGGACGGTGCGGCCCTCGGACGCGATGTGGCGCACGAACCGGCGCACCCACAGCACGCCTTCGGGGTCGAGTCCGTTGACCGGCTCGTCGAGGATGAGCGTGTGCGGGTCACCGAGGAGGGCGGCGGCGATCCCGAGCCGCTGGCCCATGCCGAGCGAGAAGCCGCCCGCGCGCTTCCGTGCGACGGATCCGAGCCCCGTGAGCTCGATCACCTCGTCGACGCGACGAAGAGGGATGCCGTGGGTCGCCGCCATGGAGCGCAGGTGGTTGCGGGCCGAGCGACCCGTGTGGACGGCCTTGGCATCGAGCAGGACGCCGACCTCGGTGAGGGGCGACCGCAGCCGGGCGTAGGGTTCGCCGTTGACGGTGACGCTGCCGGAGGTCGGCCGGTCCAAGCCCACGATCATCCGCATCGTGGTGGACTTGCCCGCGCCGTTCGGGCCGAGGAAGCCGGTGACCTTCCCCGGCTGCACGGCGAAGCTGACATCGGTCACGGCCTGTTTCGAGCCGAAGCTCTTGCTGAGGTTCTCTGCGACGATCATGGTTCCACGCTACGAAGAACCCCCCTCCGGCACATCGGCCACGAGGGGGGTCTTCACGCGTCGCGTGTCGTACCGGAGTACTACTGCGCGTCGCGCTCCTGGACAGCCAGTGCCCGCTCGACGCCGGCGAGGTTCTCGGCGACCAGGCGACGCAGGGCCGGAGCGGCATCCGAGTGCGCAGCGAGCCACGCGCGCGTGGCGTCGCGCAGCTCGAGGTTCGCCAGCGCGGCGGGGTAGAGACCCACGATCAGGTACTGGGCGATCTGGTACGACCGCGATTCCCAGACCGGCAGGAGCATCTCGAAGTACGGCGCCACGAACTGCCCGAGGAGGTCGACGCCGGCCGGGTGGGTGAACCCGAGCGCGGCCGAGCGCACGATCGTGTTGGGCGCGTCGTCCTTCTCGACGAGCGAGTCCCACGCAGCCGCCTTGGACTCGGCGTCCGGCAGGGCCGCCTTCGCCTGTGCGGCGAACTCGCCGCCCTTGGCCGTGTTGTCCGCGGCGAGGGCGTCATCGACGTCCTTCGCCGTGATCAGCCCGCCCGCGGCGAGCGACACGAGAAGCTGCCACGACAGATCGGTGTCGATGTCGAGTCCCTCGAAGGTCGCGGCGCCGTCGCGCACCTGCCGGACCTTCTCCCACTGCGCGGGCGTCGAGGCGGCCGAGGCGAACGCCGTGACGAACTGCAGCTGGCTGTCGCTGCCTGCCTCTGCGCGCTCGGCGAGCGCCCACAGGGCGTCGGCCACCTTCTCACGCGTCCCGGCGCGCTCGGCGGGGGCGACGTACGCGTTCGCGGCGAGCTGCAGCTGGGCGAGCGTCGTGCGCACGGTCGTCGACTCGGTCTCGGCGGCGATGTTGCGCAGCACGAGGTCGACGTAGTCGCTCGCCGAGGCCTCGGCGTCGCGGGTCTGGTCCCACGCGGCTCCCCACACGAGCGATCGGGCCAGCGGGTCGCTGATGCTGCCGAGGTGCTCGATCGCGGTCTTGAGGGAACGCTCGTCGAGACGGATCTTGGCGTAGGCGAGATCCTCGTCGTTCAGCAGCACGAGATCGGGGCGCTCGAGGCCCTTCAGCTCGGGGACCTCGGTCAGGTCGCCGTCGACGTCGATCTCGATGCGGTGGACGCGCACGAGCGCGTCGCCCTGGACGCTGTAGAACCCGACGCCCAGACGGTGCGGGCGGATCGTCGGGTAGTCGGCCGGCGCGGTCTGGACGATCGCGAAGCGCGTGATCCTGCCGTCGACGTCGGTGGCGATCTCGGGCGACAGAGTGTTCACGCCGGCGGTCTCGAGCCACTTCTTCGACCACGTCGACAGCTCGCGCCCGCTCGTCGCCTCGAGCTCGGCGAGCAGGTCGCCGACCTCGGTGTTCGACCACTCGTGCTTGGCGAAGTACGCCGCGACACCGGCGAAGAACTGCTCGATGCCCACCCACGCGGCGAGCTGCTTGAGGACCGAGCCGCCCTTCGCGTACGTGATGCCGTCGAAGTTCACCTGCACGTCTTCGAGGTCGTTGATCTCGGCGACGACCGGGTGAGTGGAAGGCAGCTGGTCCTGGCGGTACGCCCAGGTCTTCTCCATGGCGTTGAAGGTCGTCCAGGCCTCGGTCCACTCGGTGGCCTCGGCGGTCGCGATCGTCGAGGCCCATTCGGCGAACGACTCGTTGAGCCAGAGGTCGTTCCACCACTTCATCGTCACGAGGTCGCCGAACCACATGTGGGCGAGCTCGTGGAGGATCGTGACGACGCGGCGCTCCTTGACGGCATCCGTCACCTTCGAGCGGAACACGTACGTCTCGGTGAACGTCACCGCACCCGCGTTCTCCATCGCCCCGGCGTTGAACTCGGGCACGAAGAGCTGGTCGTACTTGGCGAACGGGTACGGGTACGCGAACTTCTCCTCGTAGTACGCGAAGCCCTCGCGCGTCTTGTCGAAGATGTAGTCGGCGTCGAGGTGCTTCCACAGGCTCTTGCGCCCGTACACGCCGAGGGGGATCACGCGGCCCGATGCGCTCGTGAGCTCGGAGAACGTCGACTCGTAGGGGCCGGCGATGATCGCCGTGATGTAGGACGAGATCGGCGGCGTCGGCTCGAACGTCCAGGTGGCGGATCCGTCGCCGTGACGCTGCGGTTCGGGGGTGGGGGAGTTCGAGACGACCTTCCACGGCTCGGGCGCCGTGACGGTGAACTGGAACGTCGCCTTGAGGTCGGGCTGCTCGAAGACCGCGAAGACGCGGCGCGAGTCGGGGACCTCGAACTGCGAGTAGAGGTAGACCTCGCCGTCGACCGGGTCGACGAAGCGGTGGAGTCCCTCACCCGTGTTGGTGTAGAGGCAGTCGGCGTCGACGACGAGTTCGTTCTCGTCCTCGAGACCGATCAGGGCGATGCGCGAGTCGGCGAACGCCGATGCGGGGACGTCCCGGCCGTTCAGGGTGATCGAGCGCACGTCGCGGGCGATGAGGTCGACGAACGTGTCGGCACCGGCGGTCGCCGAGAAGCGGATGACGGAGCGCGAGCCGAAGACCTCGTCGCCCTTCGTCAGGTCGAGGGCGATCTCGTACGACGTCGTGGAGACGATCGCGCGGCGCTCCTGCGCTTCGATGCGGGTGAGGTTCTCTCCAGGCACTGCTTGCTCCCATGGGTGAGGGTTCGGATGCCGCGATGACGACGCTGCTGGCGCCGACGACAACCCGCCCAGCCTACGCGAGCGATTTCGCGGCGTCAGCCGGGTCGAGGTCGACCCGGACGGTGCGAGGATGGGGGAGTGAGTCCGGCAACGCAGAACGTGGAATCAGTACCCTTCGCCTCGCCCCAGGCGGCCTCCGGCGCACCGCACGTGCAGACGCCGGTCCCGTACGACGCGGTCCTGCTCGCGGGCTTCGGCGGACCCGAGGGGCAGGACGACGTCATCCCGTTCCTGCGGAACGTGACCCGTGGTCGCGGCATCCCGGACGAGCGACTCGAAGAGGTCGCGCACCACTACCGCCACTTCGGCGGTGTGAGCCCCATCAACGCCCAGAACCGCGCCCTCAAGGCAGCCCTCGAGGCCGAGCTCGCGCGGAGGGGCATCGACCTGCCCGTGTACTGGGGCAACCGCAACTGGGCGCCGTACCTCGAAGAGGCGGTGACGGATGCCGCGGCATCCGGTCACACCAACCTGCTGGGTCTGGCCACGAGCGCCTACTCGTCGTTCTCGAGCTGCCGCCAGTACCGCGAGGACTTCGCGCGCGTGCTGACGGACACCGATCTCGCCGACACGGTCACGATCGACAAGGTGCGCCAGTTCTTCGATCACCCCGGATTCGTGCAGCCGTTCGTGGACGGCGTGCGCGACGCCGTCGCGGGGTTCGTGTCGGAGGGCGTCGCCCCCGGCGCGATCCGCGTGCTCTTCTCGACCCACAGCATCCCCACCGCCGACGCCCAGCGCTCCGGTCCTCGCGACATCGACTTCGGCGAGGGGGGCGCCTACGAGGCCCAGCACCTCGCGGTGGCCGCGTTCGTGATGGCCGCCGTCGCGGAGGAGCTGCCCGATGCCGCCGACATCGGCTGGGAGCTCGTGTACCAGTCCCGGTCGGGTCCGCCGTCGCAGCCGTGGCTCGAACCCGACGTGAACGACGTCATCGCCGAGCTCCCCGATCGCGGGATCGAGGCGATCGCGATCGTCCCCCTCGGTTTCATGAGCGACCACATGGAGGTGCTGTGGGACCTCGACACCGAGGCGACCGACGCCGCCGCCGAGGCCGGGCTGAAGTCGGTGCGCACGCCCACGCCCGGGATCGACCCCGTCTTCGTGTCGGGGCTCGTCGACCTCGTCGAGGAGCGGCTGAACGGCACCCCGGCGTCGGAGCGTCCGCACCGCACCGAGCTCGGGCCGTGGTTCGACGTCTGCCGGCCCGCGTGCTGCGAGAACGTGCGCGCCGGTTTCAAGCCCGCCGCCGCGGGTATCGCTCCCTGATCGCTCCCTAGGATCGACATCATGCGCATCCACCTCGCGACCGACCACGCCGGACTCGACTTCTCGACGCAGCTGCAGCACCACCTCGCCGAGCGCGGGCACGACGTGGTCGATCACGGTCCGATCGAGTACGACCCCGTCGACGACTACCCGGCCTTCTGCATCCGTGCGGCCCAGGCCGTCGTCCGCGACCAGGCCGACGGCGTCGAGACGCTCGGCGTCGTGTTCGGCGGCTCGGGCAACGGGGAGCAGATCGCCGCGAACAAGGTGCAGGGCGTGCGCGCGGCGCTCGTGTGGAGCCTCGCGACCGCCGAGCTCGCCCGGGAGCACAACGACGCCAACGTCATCGCCATCGGCGCCCGTCAGCACACGTTCGACGAGGTCGCCTCGTTCATCGACCGGTTCATCGAGACGCCGTTCTCGTTCGAGGAGCGCCACGTCCGCCGCATCCGCCAGATCGCGGAGTACGAGCAGGACGGCGCCCTCCAGCCCGATCCCCGCGCGTCCGCCGCCCCGGTGGGCGGTGAGTCCTCCGACGAGTTCGACGTCGAGGCGGGCTGATGCCCGAGGGGCATTCCGTCCACCGCATCGCCCGCCAGTTCGACCGCAACATCGTCGGCAGGGTCGTGGCGGCGTCGAGCCCGCAGGGTCGGTTCGCCGAGGGGGCCGCCGTCATCGACGGGCGCACCGCCACCGCCGTGCGCGCCGTGGGCAAGCAGATGTTCCTCGAGTTCGACGACGACATCTGGCTGCGAGTGCACCTCGGCATGTACGGCGCGTGGGATTTCGCCGGCGAGATCGTCGCCGATCCGACGATCGCCTCGGCGAACGGCCGCATGGGTCAGACGAACCAGCGCGGCACGATCCTCGACGAGCCGGTGATGGATGCCGCGGGCGAGAACTCCCTGACGTCGATCGGCGCGCCGCGGCGCACCCGGGTGCGCGTGCGCATGTCGGAGCAGACGACCGGGCTCGCCGGCGACGACGTCGAATGGCCGCCGCCGATCGTCGGCCAGGTGCGCCTGCGCCTGCTCACAGACGTCACCTGCGCGGACCTGCGCGGACCCACCGCGTGTCAGCTCCAGACCCCGGACGAGGTCGCGGCGACGATCGCCAAGCTCGGTCCCGACCCGCTCGTGGACGACGTCGCAGAGGGCGAGGAGCGCTTCACTGCCGTCGTGCGTCGCAAGCCCACCGCCATCGGCCTGCTGCTCATGGACCAGACCGTCGTCAGCGGCATCGGCAACGTCTACCGTGCCGAGCTGCTCTTCCGTGCGCGCCAGAACCCGCACACGCCCGGCCGGGACGTGCCGGAGGAGGTCGTCCGGGGCCTCTGGCAGGACTGGGTCGGGCTGCTGTCGATCGGCGTCGAGACCGGGCAGATGATGACGATGGACGACCTGTCGCCCGAGGAATGGCGCGCCGCGATGGCGAGCCGCGACGACCGGCACTGGGTCTACCACCGCGCGGGCCTGCCGTGCCGCGTCTGCGGAACCTCGATCGTCGTCGAAGAAGCCGCCGGTCGAAAGCTCTACTGGTGTCCGTCTTGTCAGCGATGACGCTCGTAGGCTGAGGGGATGCGCCAGAACCCGAGCTTCGCGCTGACCGATGTCGCCGAGCTCCGCCGCCTCATCGCCGCCAACCCGTGGGTCACGCTCGTCAGCCGGAGCGACGAGGGTCTCGTCGCGTCGCACTACGCGGTGCTCCTCGACGACGACCGCGACGACCTCACGATCGTCGGGCACGTCGGCAAGCCCGACGACGTCATCCACGGGCTCGGCGAGCGCGAACTGCTCGTCGTCGTCCAGGGCCCGCACGGGTACATCTCGCCGGGGTGGTACGACGGCGGCACGCAGGTGCCCACCTGGAACTTCGTCTCGGCGCACCTCACGGGCGTGCCCGAGATCCTGACGCCCGACGAGAACCTGCGCGTCCTCGACAAGCTCGTCACCCACTTCGAGGGCCGGATGCCGCAGCCCCGGCTCATGTGGGAGCCGCCGAACGATCCCGCGTTCGTCGAGCGGCTCGAGAAGGGCACCGTGGGGTTCCGGCTGACCCCGACGAAGGTCGTCGCCAAGCGCAAGCTCAGCCAGAACAAGACCCCCGAGGTCGTCGAGACGATCATCGCCGAGCTGTCGGGCGACGCCCCGTGGGCCAACCCGCCGCTCGCGGCCGAGATGCGTCGTGCGCACGACGCGATGGCGGCGGCCCGGAAGGACAGGGCATGACGGCCGTCGGCGAGCGCGTCTCGACGATCTCCGGCGTCCGGATCGCCGGCGCGGGCCGGGAGCTGCTGTTCGACGACGTGCCGGTGGATGTCTTCGTCGAAGACGGGGTCATCTCCGACATCGCCCCCGCGGGTGCGCTGCCCGTCACGGGCGAGCGCCTCGATGCGGCGGGTTCCTGGCTGGTCCCCGGACTGTGGGATCACCACGTCCACGTCGTGCAGTGGTCGCTCGTCGCTCAGCGCGAGCCGCTCGGGCAGGCCACGAGCGCCGCGCACGCGGCCCGCATCATGGGCGGGGCGCCGGTGCTCGCGGACGGCCGACGCGTCGGGACGGGGTTCCGCGACGCGCTCTGGCCCGACTCGCCGTCGCTGGAGATGCTCGATGCGGCGACCGGCGGCATCCCGACCTACATGATCAACGCCGACGTGCACAGCGTGTGGCTCAACACCGCCGCGCTGCTGCGCGAAGGACACGTGCCCGACGGCGTCGGACTGCTGCGTGAAGAGCCGGCGTTCGAGATCTCCCGTCGGCTCAACGACGTCGACCCCTCCGAGGGCGACCGGCTCGTCGCGGCGATGGCGCACGATGCCGCGGCGCGCGGCATCGTCGGACTCGTCGACCTCGACATGGCGTGGAACGAGGATGCGTGGGCGCGGCGGACGGCCGCGGGGTTCGACACGCTGCACGTCCGGTTCGGCATCTACCCCGAGTTCCTCGACAGGGCGATCGCCGAGGGACTGCGCACCGGAGACGTCGCCCGAGGCGCGGCATCCGATCTCGCCCGCGTCGGATCGCTCAAAGTGATCACCGACGGATCGCTCGGCACCCGGACGGCCGCGTGTTCGCACGCCTACCCCGGCGACCCGCACAACCACGGGCTGCTCACGGTCGACCCGACGACGCTGGTCGAGCTCATGACCCGGGCGACAGGAGCGGGCCTGGCGTGCGCGATCCACGCGATCGGCGACGTCGCCAACTCCCACGCCCTCGACGCGTTCGCCGCCACCGGCGCGTGGGGCACGATCGAGCATGCGCAGCTCGTGGCGCATGCCGACATCCCGCGCTTCGGTCGGCTCGGCGTCGGCGCGAGCGTGCAGCCCGAGCATGCCGTCGACGACCGCGATCTGACCGATTCGATCTGGGCCGAGCAGACGGCGCTGCCGTACCCGCTGCGCTCGCTCGCCGACACGGGGGCGAACCTGCTCTTCGGCTCGGACGCCCCGGTGTCGCCGCTGGACCCCTGGGCCGCGATGGCGGCGGCGATCTTCCGCACCCGTGACGGCCGCCGGCCGTGGCGACCCGAGCAGGGGATCGACGCCGCGACGGCGCTCGCAGCGTCGACACGCGGAGGATCGACGGACGGTGCACGCATCGAGGTGGGCGCTCCCGCAGATCTCGTCCTCGTCTCGCACGACCCGACGACCGCGGCGGAGGAGCAGCTGCGGGGCATGGGCGTCTCTGCGACCCTGCTCGGCGGCCGCGTCACCCATCTCGCGTAGGTGCTGCGGGGGATAACCCCCGAGCCGCTCCGGGAGGGCGTCGTATGCCGCGCTGCGGCGCCGGCCGCGAGGCTGGAAGTCGATCGGGGCATGATGGATGCGTTCCCGGTCGTCGTCCGGGCCGCCACGGCCCGCCCGCGTCCCGAAGGAGACAGCGATGACCAGCACCACCCTCGAACCGGCGACGGCCGTCACCGCGCCGACGTTCTGGCGGCACTACGCCGATCTGTGGAGGCGCGTGCCCGGAAGCGCCGTGTACCTCCTCGCGATCTTCGTCGTCGCGATGGTGTCGGTGAGCCTGCTGTCGTCTCTGTTCTGGACGGGTGTCGGTCTCCTGATCCTCTTCATCGGCCTGCCGATCGTCGTCGGGACCCTCCTCGTCGCCCGCGGCTTCGGCGTCGCCGACCGCTACATGCTCGGGCTCACGGGTCTGCCCGAGATCGCCGAGCCGGTCTGGAGCCGCGACCGACCCGACCAGAACGGGTTCTGGATGACGCTCACGCGGCCCCTCCGAAACCTCCGGTACTGGCTCTCGCTCCTGCACGGGATGATCGTGAACCCGATCCTCAGCACGATCACCTTCTCGATCACGGTCGCCTGGCTGAGTGTGAGCCTCGCGGGCCTCACGTACTGGATCTGGGCGCCCTTCGTCTGGAACGCGGGCGGCACCACCTGGGGCGGCTACGTCTCCGAGGCGGTCCCGTGGCTCTTCGGCTCGTGGTCGTCCGAGAGCATCGAGGTGGTGCTCTACCTGATCGCGGGCATCGTCTGCGCCTTCACGCTGCCGTGGGTCCTCCGGGGTCTCGCCCTCGGCCACCACGCGGTCGCGAAAGGCCTTCTCGGGCGCTGGGCCTCCGACGACCTCGCCGACGAGGTCCGCGCCGAGGCGTCGGCGCGCGGGGCGGCGGTGAAGGCCGAGGACGTCGCTCTGCGTCGACTCGAGAGGGACATCCACGACGGCCCGCAGCAGCGGCTCGTCCGCCTGCAGATGGACCTCGCCGCCCTCGAACGACGTGCGGAGTCCGGTGACACGGATGCCGCGGCGGAGCTCGCGCGTGAAGCCCGCGGACACGCGAAGGCCGCCCTCGACGAACTCCGTGCCCTCTCGAGCGGCGTCGCACCACCGCTCCTGCAGGACCGAGGGCTCGCCGCCGCACTCGGCGCGGTGGCGGCCGCATCACCGCTCTCGGTGACGGTCGACATCGATCCTGCGGTGGACGCCGTCAGTTCCGAGATCGCCCGCACGGTCTACTTCACCGTGTCGGAGCTGTTCACGAACGCGATCAAGCACTCGGGTGCGACGGCGGCGACGCTGAAGGCGTCGATCCGCCCCTCGATCGCCACCACGACCGCGATGCTCGACGTCTGGGTCGTCGACAACGGCCGCGGCGGCGCGCACGCCAGCGCAGGCCACGGACTCGAAGGACTGCGGGAGCGCGTCGCGGGACTGCGCGGGCAGTTCGTCCTCGACAGCCCCGTCGGCGGTCCGACCGCGATCGGAACCCACATCCCCCTCGTGGATGCGACGTGAGCGGGCCGACTTATCCTGAGGGCGTGGAACCGCTCAGGGTCGTGCTCGTCGAAGACTCCGTGCTGCTGAGGGAAGGCCTCGTGCGACTGTTCGACGAGGCCGGCTACCGCACCGTCGGCGCTTTCGGCGACGCCGACGACATCGTGGAGCGGGTGCGTGCGGCGGCGGCCGACGTCGCGATCCTGGACGTCCGCCTGCCGCCCGGCTTCCGCGACGAAGGGATCCGCGCCGCTCTCGCGATCCGTGCGGCGCTGCCGCACGTCGGCATCCTCGTCCTCAGCCAGTACGTCGAAGGCGTCTACGCCCGCGAGCTGCTCGCCGGCGGCGACGGCGGCGTCGGATACCTCCTCAAGGACCGCGTGACATCGCTCGACGAGTTCTCGGACGCCGTCGAACGGGTCCGCGACGGCGGCACCGTGCTCGATCCGCTCGTCGTCCGCCAACTCATCGCGGCGCGGCCCGACCCGCTGTCGTCGCTCACGCCGCGAGAGCGCGACGTGCTCGAACTGATGGCGGAGGGCCGCAGCAACACCACGATCGCCCAGCGACTCTTCATCGGCGTCGGAGCGGTGGAGAAGAACGTCAGCGCGATCTTCCAGAAGCTCGGTCTCGAGGAATCCCCGTCGGATCACCGTCGCGTGCTGGCCGTGCTCGCATTCCTCCAGCGCTAGCGGGTCAGGAGTCCGCCGCACCGCGCGGTGCGGCGGGATGCACCGCGAGCTCGGGCGCCTTCGTGACGAGGAGCCAGATCGGCAGCACGATGATGCAGAGCATCGGCAGCAGGTTCAGGTCTCCCGTGAGGGCGATGCCGAGGAAGAGTGCGATCCACCCGTCGCGTGTCGCGAGGAGCACGATCCCCATGCCGCCGCACGCGATGGCGAGCCCGAGCGGGATCGACGGGAACAGCGCGTGCGCGCACAGACCCACGGCGACGCCGATGAACACGGCCGGGAAGATCCGGCCGCCGCGGAAGCCGGCACTCGCCGCGACGACGAGGGCGATGAGCTTGATGCCCGCGAAGAGCGCGAGCTGACCCGCGGAGTAGTCGTCGGGGTGCGCGATGATCTCGCCCGTCTGCTCGAGTCCCTTGAAGAGGGTGAGCGGCCCGCCGATGACCCCGAGGACGCCGAGCACGAGCCCGCCGAGAGCCGTGAAGAGCACAGGGCTGCGCAGCGAGTGGAATGCGCGGTGCACGTGCGGGAGGGCGAAGGCGGCGAGGATGCCGAGACCGGCCGAGACCCCTGCGATCGCGATGCCGCTGAGCAGATCCACGGGATTCGGTCCGGAGTACGCCGGCACGTCGAAGGCGAGCGCTGGTGCTCCCAGGAGGCGCATGGTGACGGCGCCGGCCGCCGCCGCGGCGACCGGCAGGAACAGCTTGTCCCACAGCGAACCGCCTCCTCGCACGGCGGCCACCGTGGCGGTGAGGATGAGCGCTGCGGCGACGGGCGTGCCGAACAGTGCGCCGATCGTCGCGGACGATGCCAGTAGGACCGCGATCCGTGGGGGCACGGTCTTGACGAAGCGCGCGCACACGGCGACCGCGATCGCGCAGTTGATGGCGATGATCGGATTCTCAGGGCCGAGGCTCACGCCGCCCGCGAGGCTGATGAGCACGGCGAGGGCGATGCTGGGCACGACCCGCAGCGGCGGCGGCGGAGTGTCGAGCTCGGTCGTCGCGGAGTCGGGACCGGCGTGGCCGGGCACGAAGCGGACGACCAGACCCACCGCGGCACCCGTCGCGGTGAGAATGCCGATCGTGAGCCACGGGCTGTCCTGCGGGAGTCCGATCGCGTTCGGGAGCGTCTGCCACAGGACGCCCTGGAGAAGACCTGCCACGACGTCGAGTCCGCGCAGGACGAGCGCCGAGACCACGCCGATCGCCAGGGCGGGGATCGACATGGCGACGAGCGTCCGCACCCGCGGCGCCCCGAGCGGCTGGTCCTCCGGCATCCGCACCCCTTTCGGGACTCACCCTAGGG
>JBEVLS010000028.1:0-4648 GCA_040509015.1 Microbacterium sp. | reverse complement strand
GACATCTTCGGGCTCCTCGACGCCGAGCCCGAGGCCGACGAGAGCGCGGCCGAGGAAGAGACGCCCGACAACGCCGCGGGGGACGACGAGCCCGAGCTCATCGTCGTCCCGCCCCGCATCGCCGCCCCCGAAGGTCGCGTCGCCCCGGCGGAACCGCTCCCCTCGGCGGAGGCCCTCTCCGTCGAGCAACCCGCCCCACCGATCGAACCCGTCGAGCAGCCCGAGTTCTCGCTGCCCCAGCCGCCTCCGGAGAACCCCTACACGGGTCCTCTCGCCGTCGAGACGACGGAGGAGGCCGAGACCGTTCCGCGCCCGTCGTTCATCACGCCGGCGGTCGGTCAGCCCAAGCCCATCGCCGGGTGGCGCGGCTTCCTCGCCCGCATCGGCCTTCCGGTCGGTCCGTCCCGCGCTCAGCTCGAGCGCGCCTCGTGGGAGCAGGACGTCTCGCTGCAGTGGGCGGGATGCCGCACGATCGCGGTCGCGAACGGCAAGGGCGGCGTCGGCAAGACCATGACGACGGCGATGCTCGCGGCCGTCTTCGCCCGGCACGGCGGCGGCAACGTGCTCGCATGGGACAACAACGACACCCGCGGGACGCTGGGCTGGCGCACCGAGCAGGGACTCTACGACACGACGCTGCGCGACCTCCTCCCCGAGGCCACGCGGCTGCTCGAGCCGACGTCGAGCGTCTCGGAGATCGCCCGATTCGTGCACCACCAGGCCACCGATCGCTACGACGTGCTCCGTTCGAACCCCGAACTCCTCGCGATGGACCAGCGCATCACCACCGCCGATTTCGACCTGCTGATGCAGGTCGCCGCGCGCTACTACCGCCTCGTGATCTTCGACTCGGGCAACGACGAATCCGCCGACCGGTGGCTGCGGATGATCGACTCGTCGTACCAGCTCGTGGTCCCGACGCTCGCGGCTCCCGAATCCGCGGAGTCCGCCGCGCTGCTGTTGGACGCCCTGCGACGCCGCGACGAGCACTCGAAGCGCCTGGCGGACGAGGCGACCGTCATCGTCAGCCAGTCGGAGCGGTCGAGTCTCGCCGCCGTGAGCGCGATCGCAGAGAAGTTCGCGGGGCACGTGCGGGCGGTCGAGATCATCCCGTTCGACCACGGTCTGAAGTCGGGTCCGCTCCGCTTCGACGGGTTGCAGTCCGCGACCCGCGACGCGTGGGTGCGCGCGGCCGCGGCGGTCGCGCGCGGGCTCTGAGGCTCAGCGCACCAGGTCGCGGATGCGCTGGGCGTGAGCCTCGTCGGTGGTCTCGCGCACTGACTCGCCGGCCGAGCCGAGGCGGATGCCGGTGCTGGATGCCAGGCGCTTGGCGGACGCGTGGATCGCGTCGACGCCCGTCTCGAGCAGCAGCCCCGCCGTCTGGTCGGTGATGCCGCCGCCCGCCATGATCTCGATGCGCCCGTCGGCGTGCCGAGCGAGGCGGGTCAGCTCGTCTCGTGCGTCGATCGCGGACGACCGGCCGCCCGAGGTCAGCACCCGGGTGACGCCGAGATCGGCGAGCACGTCGAGCGCCGAGACGCGGTCGTCGATCGTGTCGAAGGCGCGGTGGAACGTGACCGGCGCGCCGCCCGCGGCATCCGTCATCGCCCTGACGAAGTCGATGTCGACCACGCCGTCCTTCGTGCCGCCGACCACGACTCCGGTCGCGCCCGCCGCGAGCGCATGCCGGACGTCTCTGGCGATGAGGGCGACCTCGTCGGACGTGTGCTCGAAGCCGCCGGGACGGGGACGCACGAGGACGTGCACGGGAACGCCGGCGGCGGCGGCCTCGATGAACCCGAGCGAGGGGGTCAGCCCGCCGACGGCGAGCGCCGCGCACAGTTCGATGCGATCCGCCCCGACGCGCGCTGCGATGTCGACGCCCTCGAGGTCCTGCACGGCGAGCTCGAATGCGACCATCCCGATGCCTCTCTTCCGGGACCCGAGCCTAGTCGGCGGCCCGTCAGTCGAACGAGACCGGGGTCACCCTCGGATACTCCCCGCCGGCGAGCTTGATCAGCTGCGCATGCGCGTACTCGCAGATCAGCGCATGGCGGTAGACCATGCGCGGCACGTCGACGTTCGAGTCCATCCACAGGCTCATTCCCGCGAGCTTCCAATGCCGGAAGGTGTCGTCGCCGGTGACGAGCGCGAGGATCTCGAGGAACGAGTCGTCGAACCGCATGGAATGCACCGCACGTCGGTACTCCTCGAGCGTGAGCGCCATCGAGAACGGGATGTTCATGAAGCACAGCGCGGTCTGGATGTCGAGACGCAAGAGGCGCCGCTGGTGTCGCTCGGCATCCAGTCGCGGGATGTCCAGCTGCGCGAAGTCGATGACGCCGGGTCGCGTCAGCGGCACGCCGTCGAGGGCGATGAGCACGTCGTAGACGTTGACGTCGTGCTCGACGACGGCGTTGTCGCCGAGCCCTGAGAGCGACACGGGCCGCAGCGTCACCGGTTCCATCTCGACGGCTGTGTTGCGGATGATGAAGTTGACGAGGTTGGTCTCGACGACGAAATGCCGGATGAGCAGCTCGACGGCGTCCGGCGAGACGAACCGGCGCAGGAACCACACGCACAGGACGTCCATCGTGTGAAGCGGCATCCACCGGAAGGGGAGGATGCGCTTGACGACCGAGATGATCGCCACGAGCACCCGCGACAGCACGCGCGCGACCGGGTGGAGCCATCTGCGCGACAGCCGGCGCTGGTCGTCGATGATCTGACGGGCGAGCGCGCGGTCCAGGGGCACCGACGGATCCGAGTAGATCGCCTCCCACATGCTGGGGTCGGAGCGGACGAACTCCGGCATCTCAGCGGTCCAGTTCTTCGAGCTGGAGCGCATAGAGGCGAGCGACCACCTGAGCGCAGCGCACGACGGCGTCGGCGGCCTCGTCGTCGATGATGCCCGAGGTCAGGATCGCGTCGAGGTCGCCGGTGTGCTCGCTGTCGGCCTGCTGGTGGTAGACCATGAAATGCACCTGGTTGTCGGCGAGCCCGAGCACCTCCTGGAACCGGGCCGCCCACCCCGCCGCACGCTTCGCTCCGAGCCCCTCGATGATGAACATCGCACCGAGCAGTCCGACCGGGTTCGGCTGGTCGGCCTGATGGAACATGTAGCCCGACAGCGCTTCCGACCCGACGTTCTTGCGACCCGCTCTGAGTTCTTCGAGCGTGCCCCCGACCGCCACGTAGTCGCGCTCGATCATGAGGTAGTCGCGATGCTCCTCCTCGGCGTGCCGGATCGCCGCCGAGCGCAGCGTGAAGTGATCGACGTCGAAGTTCGATGCGGCGCGTGAGATCCAGGGCGATCCGTCGACGACCTGCTGGCGCAGGTTGAACAGCAGCCGCTGGTAGTCCTCGATCGTCACCGTGCCCTCGTCGAGCCGCCGGAGCACCGGAACGCGGGCGAGGTGCTCTTCGAGCTCGGCCCACACCTGGGCCAGACGCTCGGCGAGCGGGGCGGTGGTGGTGATCGTCGTCATGTCGGTCTCCTTACCGGTCGCCGGGGGCGACCACTGTCAGATGGGCGAAGGCGAACGAGAAGCGCCCGGACTCGGGAACGGCCAGCAGCACGGTCTCGCCGGGGGCGAATCGGCCATCGTGCCAGGCTTCCTCGAGGGCGATGAAGATGCTCGCCGAGCCCGTGTTGCCGCGGGTCTCGAGATTCGAGTACCAGCGCTCGGTGTCGAGGGTCGGGATGCGGCGACGGAGCGCGTCGAACGCGAGGTCGCGGAACATGTTGGTGCTGTAGTGGCAGATGACGTGGTCGAGGTGCTGCACGTCGATCAGCCCGATGTCGACGAGCTCTTCGAACTGCTTCAGGCCGGCATCGGCGAGGTCGTCGAGCATGCTCACGTCCTGCCGGAGCACGAACATCCCGGCCGCCTCGGCGTCGGCGACGTCGAGGTCCTGCCAGGTGCTCCCCACCGTCGGCTCGGCCCCCGACATGCCCGCCCGCATGCACACGTCGTGCTCGTGGGCGAGCGAGACCTGCCTCACCCAGTCCAGGCGCAGCGACGGCTTGGTGGGGTGCGGCTGGAACTCGAGCACCACCGCGCCCGCACCGTCCGACAGCATCCACCGCAGGAAGTGGGAGTCCATTCCCGCCGTGATCCCGTCGAAGCGGCGCTGCCGCAGGCTGCGGCTGGACAGTTCGGAGCCGACCACCGCGGCGCGCGGGTGGTCCCCGAGACGGATCTTGCTCGCGGCTGCGTCCAGCGCCGCCAGACTCGACGCGCACACGCCGGAGGCGGAGAGCAGCTGCATGGGGCCGCCGCCCAGACGGCCGTGCACCATGGAGGCGAATCCGGGAACGAGCACGTCGCCCATCGTGGTCGCGCACGCCAGCATCCGAAGGTCTGCGGCATCGATGCCCCGGTCGTCGAGCGCGGCCCGCAGCGCCTTGACAGCGAGCTGCTCGTTCAGCTCGGTCGGCTCGCCGCTCTCGTCGAGCGCGTAGTGCCGCTGACGGATGCCGTTGGCTTCGAGCACGCGACGGCGGATGCGCTCGGTGACGGCGTCGTCGCCCCCGAGGCGGGCCGCGATCCCGTCGTTGTCGACCGGGTCTCCGGGAAGGTACCGGCCGAAGCCCGTGAGATACGCGTTCGCGGTGGCGCCCATGCACACGAGACTAGGCCGAGAC
>JBEVLS010000027.1:0-3022 GCA_040509015.1 Microbacterium sp. | reverse complement strand
GCGGGCAGGCTGCGCTGCTCGCCGATCTCGTCGAGGCGCTCCGCGCACTCCTGCTCATCCACGACTTCGCGCAGGGTATCGGGATCGAATCCCTTGATGTAGCTCACGACGACTCCTCCCGGCGCTCGATGCTCAACCAGTGTGCATCGACGTCCGGCGATGCCGGCGAGGGCACGCCGACGCCGTGCGCTCAGCGCTCGAAGATCGACGCCGAGGGCTTCGGCGAGTCGGTGGAATCGGCGTCGGTCGCGATGCGGGCGCTCCGTGCGAACTCCTCCACCTCTCTGCCCTGGGCGACCTTCGCGGGGTGCGGTCCGGCAGCCATGAGGCGGGGCAGCCACTCCGTCGGCAGAGGAGCCGCCGAGGCCACCACCACGAGATTGCCGAAGCGGCGCCCCTTGAGCATCTGCACCTCGGCGAGCAGCACGACGTGCTCGAACACCGTCTGCACGGTCGCGACCTGTCGCCGGGCGAACGCGAGTCCGGGTCCGTCGGCCACGTTGACCAGCAGGACCCCCTCGGGGCCGAGCAGGGCCGCGGCCTCCCGATAGAACTCGAGCGTCGTGAGGTGAGCGGGTGTCTGCGACCCCGAGAACACGTCCGACACGAGCAGGTCCACGTTGCCCGTGAGCGCGCCGGGCAGCTTCGAGAGGCCGGCGCGGGCGTCGCCGATGCGCACGCGGATCGACGCGTTGCGGGGGAGCGGGAGGTTCTCGCGCACGAGATCCCACAGCGCCGGCTCCAACTCGACCACCTGCTGGCGCGACCCCGGCCGGGTGGCCTCGATGTAGCGCGGGATCGTGAGGGCGCCCGCACCGAGGTGCACCGCCGTGAGCGGCTGCCGCGGCATCCGGAGCTGATCGATCACCGCGCCCATGCGCGCGATGTACTCGAAGTGCAGGTGCTTCGGGTCGTCGAGATCGACGTGCGACTGGGGAGTGCCGTCCACGTCGAGCTCGAAGCCGCCCGTGACCGTCGACGCCGCGACGCGGGCGATCGTGCCGTCCGACAGGCGCACCTGGGGGGACGGCGCCTCGAACCGTGCTCGCGCCATCGCTCCAGGCTAGTCGGCGCGAGCGTTCTGCTCCGGCCACGCCCCGGGATTGCAAGAAGTGATGACATCACGGCGTCTGAGATGAGCAATTCTCGCTGAAACGGATGCCGCGATCGCGCCGAAACACAAACGATACCTCGGGGCAATGGTCGGCGACCGTGCCCACAGGTAACGTCGAGGGATCACATCGACGGATCGACGCGCCTGCGCGGATCCGCATCCACAGGGAAGGTGCACAGCACATGCTCCACACCACGAGAAGGCGCTGGCTCGCCGGCGCCGCGACGGTCGCCATCGGCGCCATCGTCCTCACCGCCTGCGCCAGCCAGCGCGAAGAGGGCGGCGCATCCGAGCCGTCCGACGTCGACTCGACGTTCGTCTTCGGCGCCTCGGCCGACGTCTCGAGCCTCGACCCCGCGTTCGCGAGCGACGGCGAGTCGTTCCGCGTCTCGCGCCAGATCTTCGAGGGCCTCGTCGGCGTCGAGCCCGGCACGGCAGACCCCGCGCCCCTCCTCGCCGAGAGCTGGGAGCAGTCCGAGGACGGCCTGGAGTACACGTTCCAGCTCAAGGAGGGCGTGACCTTCCACGACGGCAGCGAGTTCAACGCCGACGCGGTGTGCTTCAACTTCGACCGCCAGAACGCCTTCACCGGCGTCGCGGCCAGCCAGAGCATGGCCTACTACTGGGGCGTCATCATGCGCGGCTTCGCCGAGACGGGCACCTCGATCTACGGCGGCTGCGAGGCGACGAGCCCGACCGAGGCCGTCATCACCCTGACCGAGCCCTTCGCCGGCTTCATCCCGTCGCTGTCGCTTCCGGCCTTCTCGATCCAGAGCCCCACGGCCCTCGAGGAGTACGGCGCCGATGAGGTCGGCGGCACCGCCGACGCGCCCGTCCAGAGCGAGTACGCGCAGGGCCACCCGACCGGCACCGGTCCGTTCAAGTTCGACTCCTACGCACCGGGCGAGTCCACGACCGTCAGCGCCTACGAGGACTACTGGGGCGACCAGGGCCAGGTGCAGGAAGTCATCTTCCAGGTCATCGGCGACACGACCGCTCGTCGTCAGGCGCTCGAGTCGGGCAGCATCGACGGCTACGACCTCGCCGCTCCCGCCGACCTCGGCGCGCTCGAGGACGCCGGCTTCACGCTCGTGAACCGCGCGCCGTTCAACGTGCTGTACCTCGCGATGAACCAGTCCTCCGGCACGGTCGACGCACCCACGCCGTCGCCGCTGGCCGACATCAAGGTCCGTCAGGCGATCGCTCAGGCGATCGACAAGGAGCAGCTCATCACGCAGGTGCTGCCCGAGGGCACCGAGGTGGCGTCGCAGTTCATGCCGCCCGTCGTCATCGGCTACAACGAGGACGTCACGACGTACGACTTCGACCCCGAGGCCGCCAAGGCGCTCCTGGCCGAAGCCGGCTACGACGAGGCCAACCCGCTGACGATCACGTTCAACTACCCCGTGAACGTGTCGCGTCCGTACATGCCGAACCCCGAGCAGATCTTCACGAACCTGAGCTCGCAGCTCGAGGCCGTGGGAATCGTGCTCGAGCCCGTCTCGGCGGAGTGGGGCGACTACCTCGACCAGATGCAGGGCGGCCGTGACCACGGCATCCACCTGCTCGGCTGGACCGGCGACTACAACGACCCCGACAACTTCGTGGGCACGTTCTTCGGCAGCCCGACCAACGAGTGGGGCTTCGACAACGCCGAGCTGTTCTCGGGTCTGACCGAGGCCCGCGGCCTGGCCACCGAAGAAGAGCAGTCGGCGGCCTACCAGGATCTCAACGAGCAGATCATGGAGTTCCTCCCCGGCATCCCGCTGGCCCACCCGGTGCCGACGCTCGCGTTCGACGCACGCGTCACGTCGTACCCGGCCAGCCCCGTGCAGGACGAGGTCTACAACATGATCACCCTCAGCGAGTAGGGATGATCTCGCGGATGCCGCGGCCCGACACCGGGCC
>JBEVLS010000026.1:0-10274 GCA_040509015.1 Microbacterium sp. | reverse complement strand
CCCGATGTCCCAGCCGGTCGCGTTGACCACCGATGAGCCTCCGCCTACGGGGTAGGGGCCCCGGTTGAAGAGCATCTCGATCGGCGCGATGCCCGATGAGCCGAACGTGTCGCTGCGCAGGGGGAGGGCGTGGAGCGCTCCCCAGCTCCACCGCGCCGGGTTGTCTCCCTGCACCGAGACCAGCCGGTCGTAGGCGTCGGATGCCGTGAGCGCGAGCATCTCGTCGCGGCTCGAGACGTCTAGCTCGGGATTGTTCCACCACTCCGACGTCGGGTCGGCGAGGAGCTCGTCGACGAGCAGGAAGAGGCGGGCCTGGTCGGTCACCGGCCCTTCTTCGTCCCGACCGCGCACGAAGAGGTTCTGGACGAGCTCGTCCCACACGACGTTCGCGTAGGCGGCGACACCGGAATCGGCGTCGTTCTGAGCGTGCCACTCGCGCAGCTGGTCGAGCGCGGCATCCGGACCCTGTCGGCCCGTCTCGATGTCGGCGTACGCCGCGACCAGCCGCCGGCCGATGAAGAACTCGTTGTCGGCCTGGATGTCGCGCATGTCGTCGATCGTGAGCGGAGCCGCCGCAGCCTTGCGCTCGATGAGGTCGACGATGCGCGCCGCGCGCCAGCCGTAGTCCCAGTCCCGCGTCAGGAAGTACTCGTAGTCCGCGTCGACGACGGCGTTGTTGGCCGTCACGATGTAGCCCTCGTCGGGGTTGTAGACCACAGGCAGATCCTCGAACGGGATGAAGCCCTGCCAGTCGTAGGCGGAGTCCCAGCCCGGCTGCGGCATCCAGCCGTCGCCCGCGCCGCGGATCGGCAGGCTGCCGGGCGCCTGATAGCCGATGTTGCCGTCGACGTCTGCGTACAGGAGGTTCTGCGCGGGCACCTCGAACAGCGCCGCGGCCTGCCGGAATCCGTCGAAGTCCTGCGCGACGTTGAGCGCGAAGACGGCGCTCGCCGTCGTGCCGACCTCGAGCGCGGTCCATCGCAGCGAGACGGCGTACTCCCCGTCGGGCGCGTCGCCGGGGGTCCGGCCGTCGATGACCCGCGGGTCCTCGGCGATATCGGTGTAGTCGTCGGTGAGCCCCGAGACGATCGGCCCGTGGACCGTCGAGCGCACCACGAGCTCGACGTCGTCGCCCCCGGCGACCTTCAGGGTCTCGGTGCGCTCCTCCAGCGGAACGAGTTCACCGTCGCGCCAGTACTCGTCGCCCTCGATCTTCTCGATGTAGAGGTCGGCGACGTCGCTGGTCAGGTTCGTGAAGCCCCACGCGATCCGGTCGTTGTGACCGATGATCACGCCGGGGACTCCGGCGAACCCGAATCCCGCCACATCGAAGGCGCAGTCGGCCGAGACCACGCGGCACTTCAGCGCGCTCTGGTGCCACACGCTCGGCAGGGCGGCGCCCAGGTGCGGATCGTTGGCCAGCAGCGGCATGCCCGTCTCGGTGAGATCGCCCGAGACGACCCACGAGTTGGACCCGATGCCCTCGCCGGTGTCGCCCACGAGCGCGCCGACCGCTTCGACCACGCCGTCCACCTCGGTCCACTCGATCGACGCCGGGGCGGTCGTCGCGTCGGAGTCCTCGGCGTCGGCCGCGGTGCCGAGCGCCGGCACGGACGAGATCTGCGGCACGATGACGGGATTGCGGTCGAACGGGTAGTCCGGGAAGAGGTCCGCGATCTGCTCTCCGTCGAACCCGGTCGCCAGCAGCGCACGCGACGACTCCTCTTCGAGGTTGGAGCGGAGGTCCCACGCCATGGCCTTGAGCCACGCGACGGAGTCGGCCGGGGTCCACGGCTCGATCTCATAGTCGTCGTTCTGCAGACCCAGCACCGCGTACTCGAACGACGCGTCGGCGCCGCGGTGCTCGGCGAGATAGGCGTTCACGCCGTCGGCATACGCCTCGTAGTAGGCGCGCGATGCGTCATCCAGCGCCTCGACCTCCTGCTCGGCGATCTCGCGCCAGCCGAGGGTGCGCAGGAACGCGTCGGTGGCCAGCTGCGATTCGCCGAACAGCTCGGACACCCGGCCGCTCGTGACGTGACGGCGGAAGTCCATCTCCCAGAACCGATCCTGCGCGTGGACGTAGCCCTGCGCGAAGAACAGATCGTGGGAGTCGTCGGCCGTGATGACCGGGATGCCGAGCGCGTCCCGCTCGACGGTGACATCGTCGCCGAGCCCCTCGACCGCGATCGTTCCGTCGAGCTGCGGGAAGGAGCGCTGGATCGTGAAGACCACGAAACCGGCGGCGATCAGCGCGATCACGACGATGCCCGCGACGACGCCGTACGCGGTGATGCCGATGATGCGGCCCACGGACCGCTTCGGGCGCGTGGGCGCGTCGTCGGTCTCGGTCACGGAGTTCGTCATCGAACGCCTTTCACGGTCGTCATCGGGTACCGGGTGTCGATCCCGGTGATCCCGGGTGCCGTCGTTCGGGTCGGCGGCACCGTGTGGAATCGTAACCCGTCGACGCCGCCGACCCCGAATGACTTCCGGAGCCGGCGCTGCGCCTTCAGCCGATCAGACTGGGCTGGAGGTCTCGGAGCGTGCGGAAGTGCGTCATGCGGGTCACGCCGATCGCCGCGAGGACCCCCGCGCCGAGCAGCCAGCAGAGGAGGACCCCCAGGTCCACTCCGACGCGGCCGAGATCACCGCCGTACATGACTTGGCGCATCGCATCCACGACGTAGCCCATCGGCAGGACGTGGTGGAGCGCGGCGAGCGGCGCAGGGAGCGTCTGCCACGGGAAGGTGCCGCCTGCTGTGACGAGCTGCAGCACCATGAGCACGAGGCCGAGGAACTGACCGACCGAGCCGAGCCAGACGTTCAGGGCGAGGATGATCGCGGCGTACGTGGCCGATGCGAAGACCAGGATGCCGAGGGTCGCCAGCGGATTGGCGAACCGGAAGCCGAGGGTGATCGAGAGGACGGCGAACAGCCCGACCATCTGCACGGCCCCGAGCATCGCCGGAGTGGCCCACCCGGCCAGCGTCACGCGCAGGGGCGAGTGAAGCGCCGTGACCGCGCGGCGCGAGATCGGCTTGACGATCAGGAACAGGGCGTAGATGCCGATCCACGCGGCGAGGGCGGCGAAGAACGGCGCGAGGCCGGCGCCGTAGTTCTGCGCCTGGGCGACGGTCGACGTGTCGATGTCGACGGGACTGCCGATCGTCGCGGCCTGCTCGCCCCTCGTCTCGGCGTCGGTGTCGGGAAGCTGGGCGACGCCCGACTGCAGCCCGTCGCGCAGCTGCGTCGCGCCGTCCGCGAGTTGGGCGATGCCTGCGCTCAGCGCCGATGCGCCGTCCTGCAGGCGCGCGGCGCCGTCGGCGGCGGATGCCGCACCCTGGGCGAGCTGCGCACTGCCGGCCGAGACCTGCTGCGCGCCGGCGTTCAAGCGGTCGATCTCTCCGACGGCGCTCTGCACGCGCTGGTCGACGGCATCGATCCTCGTGCCGATCGGGTCCAGCGCGGCGAGGACCTCGTCGATCGCGGCCTGGTCGAAGCCGCGGTCCGCGAGACGAGCGGCGATGTCGGCCCGCACCGTGGGGACGACCGCCGTGACCTCGTCGGCGGCGGTGCCGACGCGCTGGGCGATCGCATCGAGCTGCTGGGTTCCCGCCGCGACCTGCTCGGCGCCGCTCTGGAGCTGGGCCGACCCGTCGCGCAGCTGCGCCGTGCCGCCGGCGAGCTGAGACGCTCCGTCGGTGAGTGCCGACGCTCCCGAGCCGGCCGTGCCGAGCCCGTCCACGAGGCGACCGGCGCCGTCCGCGGCATCCGTCAGCTGCACGCGGATCGTCGCGAGCGCGTCGAGCAGCGTCAGCCCCGCTTCGGTCACGACCTTCTGGGCGACGGTCGTGCGGATCTTCTCGACGGCCTGGGTGCCGATCGTCGTGGCGAGGTAGTTGTTGGCGTCGTTCGTGCGCAGCGCGAGCGTCGCCTGGCGAGGCGAGTCGGACGTGATCGATGCGATGGATGCCGAGAAATCGGCCGGCACCTCGATGGAGAAGTCGTACGTGCCGTCGTCGAGGCCGGTCGCGGCATCGGCGGCGCTGACCTGGTGCCAGTCGAACGTGCCGCTGTCGAGCAGCTCGTCGGCGACCTCGGCGCCGAGGTTGCGCGCCGTGCCGTTGATGTCGGCGCCGGCGTCTTCGACCACGAGCGCGACGGGCACCTGGGCGAGCCGGCCGTAGGGGTCCTGGTTCGCCCAGAGGTACAGCCCGCCGTAGAGGATCGGCACGGCCAGGAGAGCGATCAGCGCGATGATCGACATGCGCGACGAGGCGAGTCGGCGAAGCTCCGACAGGATCATCTGCGGCACCTTCATCGGGTCACCGCCCTGCGGGGAAGGCGTGCGGCTCTCGAGGGCTTCGGTGCGCGGCGGGCGTCGCGACCGTGCACCGTCGAGGCCAGGGCGGTCTGCGACGCGCGCCCGGCGATGACGAGCACGGCGAGTCCGCGTGCGGCGAGCTGCTCGGCCAGCCGCCACCATACGCTCGGCTCGCCGCCGTGGCGGTCGGGCGACACCAGCACGATGCCGTCGACTCCCGGACGCAGCGCCGCGAGCTCGCAGAGGATCCGCAGGCGCACGGCCGGCTCGACGGTGCTGATGGGGGCAAGCGCGAGGTCTCCGTGACCGAGCGAGTCGAGGAAGCGGCGGGCGGCGATGGGGTCGGAGCGGCGACCGGCGAACATGAGCTCCTCCGCGACGACGCCGGCCACGAGCACGTTCGGGTCGGGGTCCGACACGTCGGGCGCATCGACGAGGGCCACGCGACGGCGCAGGGCCGAGGCGTCCGGGCGCCCGTCGATCTCGACGGTGCCCGAGCCGGGCCGCATGCGTCCCGAGGCGAGCAGGCCGAGCACGGTCGGACGCTGCTCGGTCTCGGCGCACACGAGCTGGGCGCGGCCCGACTCGTAGACGAGCGACGTGTCGGGGAGCGCCCGCCCCTTCGAGGCGCCCCGCAGCTCCACCCTCACGAGGATGCCTCGAGGATCGACGGTTCGCTCTGCAGCAGCTCGGCGCATTCGCGCCACGACAGCCCGGCGATGCCGAGCACGGTGCGCACGACGAGCCCGCGAGCCTCGGGTGACGTGACGTCGAGCCGGGTGATCGCCATGCGGGCGGACTCCTCGATGAGGCGCGCGAGGGTGCCGGCGGGGATGTCCTCGCGGAGTGTTCCGTCGGCTTGGCCGCGGCGGACGATCCGCAGCACCGTCGCGCGCAGGGGTGCCAGCGCGTCGGCGGTCTCCTGGACGTGGAGCTCGTCGAGGGCGATCGCTGCGGCGACCTGCACACCCGAGGCCTCGGCCCACAGGCGAGAGGCGAGGAGAGCCAGGGCGATCCGCGCGTCGTCGTGGTGCACCGAGCCGGCGATCTCGTTGAACCGGCCCGCGCCGACCGCGATCAGCTCGCGGATGAGCGACTCGCGATCGGCGAAGTGCCCGTAGAGCGTGCGACGGGTGAGGCGCGCCCCGCGGGCGATCGCGTCGATCGAGGCGTGCGGGTCGTTCGCGAGCGCGACGGCGGCGGCATCGAGGATGCCGCGCCTGTTCGCCTGCGCGTCGCTCCGGGGTCGCCGGGCAGCGGTGTCTGAGGGGGTCACGCCCTCGAGTGTACGCTAACTTGCACGCTAGTGTGCAAGTTAGTCGGAGTCAGTCGGTGCCGAGGTCGAACGCGGACGCCTCGTTCGCGGCATCCGTCGCCTCAGCGAGCTCTTCGCGCTGCGGGTCGTAGTCCACCGCGTGCTCGGTGATCTCGCCCGACTCGCCCGCCTGCACACGACCGACGAGCTCGCCCGTCGCGCCACCGAGCAGACCGAGCCCCGCGTACTGCTCGAGGCGTGCGCGCGAGTCGGCGATGTCGAGGTTGCGCATCGTGAGCTGGCCGATGCGGTCGGTCGGACCGAACGCGGCGTCGCCGACGCGCTCCATCGAGAGCTTCTCGGGCGAGTACGACAGCGACGAGGCCTTCGTGTCGAGGATCGTCCAGTCGTCGCCGCGGCGCAGGCGCAGCGTGACGGTGCCGGTGATCGTGGAGCCGACCCACTTCTGGATCGACTCGCGCAGCATGAGCGACTGGGGCTCGAGCCAGCGGCCCTCGTACATGAGGCGGCCCAGGCGACGACCCTGCTCGTGATAGGTCGCGAGGGTGTCCTCGTTCAGGATGCCGTTGACCAGGCGCTCGTAGGTGATGAACAGCAGCGCCATGCCCGGAGCTTCGTAGATGCCCCGCGACTTCGCCTCGATGATGCGGTTCTCGATCTGGTCGCTCATGCCCAGGCCGTGGCGGCCGCCGATGCGGTTGGCCTCGAAGACGAGCTCGACGGGGTCGGTGTACTCGACGCCGTTGAGGGCGACCGGGCGGCCCTTGTCGAACGTGACCGAGACGTCCTCGGTCTCGATCTCGACCGACGGGTCCCAGTACTTCACGCCCATGATCGGGTCGACGGTCTCGAGCGAGACGTCGAGGTGCTCGAGGGTCTTCGCCTCGTGCGTCGCGCCCCAGATGTTGGCGTCGGTCGAGTACGCCTTCTCGACCGAGTCGCGGTAGGGGAAGCCGTGCTCGACGAGCCATTCGCTCATCTCTTTGCGGCCGCCGAGCTCGGTGACGAAGTCGGCGTCGAGCCACGGCTTGTAGATGCGCAGGGCGGGGTTGGCGAGCAGACCGTAGCGATAGAAGCGCTCGATGTCGTTGCCCTTGTAGGTCGAGCCGTCACCCCAGATGTCGACGCCGTCCTCCTTCATCGCGCGGACGAGGAGCGTGCCCGTCACCGCACGACCGAGCGGCGTGGTGTTGAAGTACGTCTTGCCGCCCGAGCGGATGTGGAAGGCGCCGCAGGCGAGGGCGGCGAGGCCCTCCTCGACGAGCGCGGTCTTGCAGTCGACGAGGCGCGCGACCTCGGCGCCGTACTCGAGAGCCCGACCGGGGATCGCGTCGATGTCATCCTCGTCGGGCTGGCCGAGATCACCCGTGTAGGTGCAGGGCACGGCGCCCTTGTCTCGCATCCAGGCGACGGCGACGGACGTGTCGAGGCCTCCGGAGAAGGCGATGCCGACGCGCTCGCCGACGGGCAGGGACTGGAGCACTTTCGACATGGCTTCGATTCTACTGAGACAGGATGCCGCGCCCCGCCCGGAGGCGGAGCACGGCATCCGCGAGTGATGTCAGCCGTTGACGACGGGGACGACGAGGCCGCCCCACTGCTCGAGCTCGAAGTCCGCCGTCGCCTGCGACGTCAGCAGCTCGTAGAGCGCCGCGATGCGGGGGTCGTCCTCGAGCTCGGGCCGCGTCGCGAGGACGTTGAAGTAGTTGCTGTCGTCGCCCTCGATGAGGATCGCGGTGTCGCTGGTGAGTCCGGCCGGCAGCGCGAACGAAATCGTCACGAAGGCGGCGTCGACGTCGGGCAGCGCCTGGGGGAGCGTCGCGTTCTCGATCTCGCGGAACTCGAAGTCCTTCGGGTTGTCGGTGATCCCGCTCAGGTCGACGACATCATCGGAGACCTCGATGAGACCCTCTGCCGCGAGCAGCTTGAGTGCGCGGCCCTCGTTGGTCGGGTCGTTGGGGATCGCGATGGACGCGCCGTCCTCGAGCTCGTCGAGGCTGCCGACCTTCTCGGAGTAGAACGCCGCCGACGGCAGGTACGCCTCGCCCACGCTGATGAGGTCTTCGCCCGTGTTGAGGTTGAAGTTCTCGAGGAAGGTCGAGTTCTGGAACAGGTTCGCGTCGACCGAGCCGTCGGCGAGCGCCGTGTTGGGCGTGTTGTAGTCGGTGAAGGCGACGAACTCGATGGTGAGTCCGAGCTCTGCCGCGGAGGTCGCGTTGATGTGCTCCAGGATCTCGCCGGCGGGCGTCTGCAGCGCGCCGACCTTGATCGTGCCGAGCGACTCGCCGTCGCCCGATGCGGACGGCGCGGTGTCGCCCGCGCCGCCGGCGCAGGCGGTGAGGGTCAGGGCGACCGCTGCGGCGGCGCCGGCGAGGGTGATGCGGATGCTGTTGTGCATGGGATTCCTCTCGGGATGGTCAGATCATGGATGCCGCTCGCGCACGCGTGCGCGGCGGAGTCCGGCGGGCGAGGCGGCGGGCGCCCCAGGTGGCCAGACCCTGGAGGATCATCACGATCGCGAAGATGATGATGACGACCAGGACGATGTGGATCCAGCTGTACTGCTGGTAGCCGTAGCGGATGGCGACGTCGCCGAGTCCACCGCCGGCGACGGTTCCGACCATCGCCGAGAAGTTGATGATCGACGTGACGGTCGTCGAGAGGCCGAGCAGCATCGCCGGTGCGGCCTCGGGCACGAGCACCTTCGTCACGAGCTCGGTGCGGCTCGCGCCGAGCGACGAGGCGACGTCGAGCAGGCCCGGGTCGACCTCTTTGATGGCGATCTCGACCATCCGGGCGAAGAAGGGGATGGCGACGATCGAGAGCGGCACGATGGCGGCGGTCGGTCCGATGAAGGTTCCCACCACGAGACGCGTGAACGGGATGAGCGCGACCATGATGATGATGAAAGGCACGGATCGGCCGAAGTTCACGACGAGGTCGAGGGTGCGGTTGATGATCTTGCCGGCAACGGCGGATCCGAAGGGTCGATCCAGGAACCTGCCCTGCTCGGTGCCCACCAGCACGATCCCCAGCGGCAGTCCCACGATCACGGTGATCACGAGCGAGACGCCCACCATGTAGAGGGTCTGGCCGGTGGCGACCGCCAGCACCTGGAACAGCTGATCGTTCATGCGGCGTCCTTCAGGATCTCGACGAGGAGCCCTTGCGCGCGCAGGTCGTCGATCACGGGTCCGGCGGCGCCGCCCGGGATCTCCAATCGCGTGCGGCCGGCCTGGGTTCCGCCGATCTGCTCGACGAGGGCGCCGAGGATCGACACGTCCAGGCCGTGGTCGCGGGCCAGCCGGGCGATCACCGGGCGGTCGGCGAGTCCGCCGGCGAATGTGATGTCGACGACGGTGGAGTCCGCCGCCACGGACGGGGGAACGGGGCCCAGCGGGAACAGCTGAGCGGTGAGGCGCGAGCCGGGCGTCGTGATGATCTGCTCGAGGGGACCGCTCTCGACGACCCGACCCCGCTCGATCAGCGCGGCGGAGCGGCAGATCGACTTGACGACGTCCATCTCGTGCGTGATGAGGAGGACCGTCAGTCCGAGCTCGGCGTTGATCCTCCGGTACAGATCGAGGATCGAGGCCGTGGTCTCGGGATCCAGCGCGCTGGTCGCCTCGTCCGAGAGAAGCACCGTCGGCCGCGCGGCGAGTGCCCGGGCGATCCCGACGCGCTGCTGCTGACCTCCCGAGAGCTCGTGCACCGATGCGTCGCCCCGGTCGCCGAGGCCGACGAGGTCGAGCATCTCCTGGGCGCGGCCACGACGCTGCGCCCGGGGCACCCCGTCGAGCTCGAGTCCGAGTTCGACGTTGCCTCGCACGCTGCGGCTGCCGAGGAGGTTGAACCGCTGGAAGACCATGCCGATGCCTCGGCGCGCGACACGCAGATCCTTCTCGCCGAGGGCTGTCAGATCGGTGTCGTCGACGACGATCCTCCCCGCGTCGGGGCGCTCGATGAGGTTCACCAGGCGCGCGAGCGTGCTCTTACCCGCGCCGCTCTGGCCGACGATGCCGTAGATCTCGCCGGTGGGGATGGCGAGCGAGACGTCGTCCACGGCCGTGAAGTCGCCGAAGCTCTTCGACACGTGATCGATGCGGATCATGGGGGAATGGCCTGTCGTCGCGGGATGCCCGGGACGGTTATCGGGCTGAATCGATCAAACAGGCGGGGCGCACGACGTAGAAATCGCGTTACGCCGCATGTCGTGCGGGAGTGCGCGCCTCACCACGAGCCGCTAGGGCATGGCCGGCCGTCAGCCCAGCGAGACGCCCGTGATCGTCACCGCGGTCGCCGGGGCGCCGTCGTCGGCACCGCCCTCGACGCCGTCGGCGGCGATGGTCTGCACGACCTCGAGTCCTTCGGACGACAGCTGCCCGAAGACCGTGTATGACGGGGGAAGAGGGGTGTCTTCGTAGACGAGGAAGAACTGCGAGCCGTTCGTGCCGGGGCCGGCGTTCGCCATGGCCACGGTGCCCGCGGGGTAGGTCTCGCCGCCGTCGAGCTCGTCGTCGAAGCGGTAGCCCGGGCCGCCGCGGCCGGTTCCGGTGGGGTCACCGCACTGCAGCACGAAGATGCCCGACGTGGTGAGCCGGTGGCATTCGGTGTTCGAGAAGTACTGCTGCTGCGCCAGCGAGACGAAGCTCTCGACGGTGCAGGGGGTGC
>JBEVLS010000025.1:0-5741 GCA_040509015.1 Microbacterium sp. | reverse complement strand
GATGCCGCGACGCGCGGCATCCGCCAAGTCTATCCGCGAAGCACCGGGGCCTCGGGGGCGGTCAGCTGACGAAGCGGATGGCGAGCGGGTACTGGTACCACTGCCCCTGACCGGCCTTCACGGCCGCGATGATCGAGAAGACGAGGTTGAGGATCGCCGCTGCGATGAGGATCGGGATGCCGATCAGCACGATGCTCAGGATGCCGCCGGCGACGTAGGCGATCAGGATCGTCAGCTGGAAGTTGAGCGCCGTCGCGGTCTGCGAGCGGATGAAGGGGCCGCGATCCTTCAGGACCAGATACCCGACCAGCGGGACCAGGAAGTTGAGGAACCAGCCGCCGAGGTGGATGAGGACGGCCCACATCTTCTCGTCGGAGGGGCTCATGGGCTGCTGCGGCGCGTATGTCGGAGGAGTCGGAGGATTCGTCACCGGTCCAGCCTAGGGAGGCCGGTGCGCAGGCACCCGTGGGTTATCCCCCGAAGACGACGGCGTCGTGTCGTGGGAGGACGCGGAGTCGGGCGCTCAGACCTCTCGCAGCGCCCCACGGTCGACACCGCCGATGGTGGTCAGCCCCGCGAGGCAGAGCGTGATGTCGAGCTCGGCGAGCAGGTTGCGCAGAACCTCGTGCACGCCCGCCTCGCCGGCGACCCCGAGACCGTAGGCGTAGGGTCGTCCGATCGCGACGGCCGTCGCGCCGAGCGCGAGCGCGATGAACGCGTCCGCACCCTGGCGCACACCGGAGTCGAAGACGATCGGCAGGCGTCCTGACACCCTGTCGACGATGTCGGGCAGGACCGCCAGCGTGGGTACGGACTGGTCGATCTGGCGACCTCCGTGATTGGACACCCACACGCCGTCGACGCCCGCGTCCAGCGCCCGGGACGCGTCGTCGGGGTGCACGATCCCCTTGAGGATGATCGGCAGAGACGTCCATTCGCGCGCTTTCGCGATGTCGGCCCAGGTCAGCGCCGGCGTCGAGAAGACGTCGAGGAACGTCTCGACGGCGGCCCGCGGCAGCGGTGAGCGCAGATTGTCGCGAAGGCTCGTCGACCCGGTGAGAGCACGACCCTTGCGGGCGATCGTGAGCCCGGCGACCACCGCCTGCGGAGTCACCTTCACCGCGGCACCTCCCCCTGCGGCGGACGCCCGGGCGCGCTCGCGCACGAGCTGCTGGAACACGGGGTCGCTCGTGTACTGCGCGATCCCCATGCCGCGCGTGAACGGCAGGTAGGCGAGGTCGAGATCCCTGGTGCGCCATCCGAGGAGGTGGGTGTCGAGGGTCACCACGATCGCCTCGCAGCCGGATGCCTCGGCCCGACGCAGCAGCGACGCGTTGAGCTCGTCGGAGGCGGACCAGTACAGCTGGAACAGCCGCGACCCGGCCGGCGCGGCATCCGCCACCACCTCCATCGGGAACGACGCCTGGTTGGAGAGCGTGTACGGGACGCCGAGGGATGCCGCGGCCCGCGCCACGGCGACGTCGGCCTCGGCGTCGGCCATCTCCATGACGCCCAGCGGGGCCAGGAGGAGCGGCGTCGGACGCCTGCGCCCGAGGAAGTCGATCGACAGGTCGCGCTCCGACACGTCGCGGAGGGGACGGGGCCACACCTGCCACGCCCCGAACGCCGCTCGGTTGGCGGCCATGGTGCGCTCGGCACCGGCGGCACCCGCGATGTAGGCGAAGGCCTCTGCGCTGAGAGACCTGCGCGCCGCGGACTCCAGCGCGTCCGCGTCGACCGGGACGCGCGGCCTGGTTCCGCTGATGCCGGCGCGGTAGATGTCGGATTGCGTCCGGCGCGAGATTCCGCGCGCTGCGCCTGGATCGTGAGGAGCGACGTTGCTCATGGCGCCAGCCTAGATCGCGGGGCCGAGGCTCGCCGCCGACGAGGTCCGTAATCACGTCGGCGGCGAGGGTTCGGGGGCGCGCCCGCACACGCCGAGGCGTCGCGCCGCAGCGGGCTCACCGCCGCGGAGCGCCGGGCGGGAAAGCGCTGTCCGGCCACGCTAGGGCACGAGTCGCGCCGGGCGCAAGGATGGACGGAGATTTCGAGGAAACGTTTCATCGCACACTTGCCCTCGCGATCGAAGCCGTGCAAGACTTCCCGCAATCGGATCGGGAATGCGCTTTCCGCGTGTCTCGCAACAAATCCGGCCTCGGCGCCCCAGCGCCGCACAACCGAACAGGACAGGGCTCGAGTCCGTACGCGCCCGGTTCACCGACGACGAGAGCCCGCGACGCCGCGGATTCCGCCGTCTTCCTTTGCCGATGCTGACAACAGGAGGAACCGTGCCCCAGACGTCTGCGCTCTCCGCGCGACCCGATCACGAGCCCCACGCCCCCGCTCCCCGCCGCGCCTTCGCCCGCGCCACGGCGATCGCCACCGCCATCGCCCTCGTCGCCGCCCTCTTCGCCGCGGCGCCCGCCGGTGCAGCCGAGCTGCCACCCGCCGAGGACGGGGCATGGCGATTCGACTTCGGCACGCCTACGAGCCCCGTCGCCGAGGGGTACCAGCAAGCCCTCACGACGTCGCTCTACACTCCCGACGCGGGCTGGGGCGTGACCGTCCCGACCGGGGTGGCCCTCTTCGACCGCAACCGCACCGGCAACCGCACGCCGGCGGACCCGCTCGCCGAGGACTTCGTCGCCGGCACGAACTGGGGCTTCCAGCTCGACGGCGTCCCCGAAGGGGACTACGACGTCACCGTCACCATCGGCGACGCCCTCACGACGGCGGCGAGCACCAACGCCACGGTGACTCTCGAGGGCGTGGCGCAGACCCGCATGACGACGGCCCGCGGCGCAACGGCGACATCGACGTTCCGCACCACCGTCACGGACGGCCAGCTGACGGCAGGGTTCACCGGCTCGGGACTGGGCGCCTACCTCAACGGGCTCGTCATCGCCCCCGTCGTGCCGGCGGTGCCGGCGGACCTCTCGGCCGCGCGTGTCGCCTGGAACGGTGTCGATCTCGCCTGGACCGCGAGCGACGGTGCCGCGGAATACCGTGTGCTGCGCGCCGACGTCGTCGGGGACGTCACCGGCGACTTCACGCAGATCGCCGAGACCACCGACCCCGCCTACCGCGACTCGACGGTCGTCCAGGGCGGGTCCTACGCCTACTCGGTCATCGGCGTCAGCACCTACGACCGAGCCTCCGCCGCATCCGCCGAAGTGCGCACCGGCGAGATCCCGCGACTCGTGGCGCCCGCGGCTCCGAGCGACGTCGCTGTCGCGCAGGTGACGCGCGACAGCGTCGTGCTCACCTGGTCCGCGGTGCCCAACGGCGACGAGTACGTCGTCGAGCGCGCTCCCCTCGGCGGCGCGTTCGCGCCCCTCGCGACCGTCGCGACGGCCGGTCACACCGATGCCGGCATCGACACCGCAGCGCAGTGGGAGTACCGCGTGACGGCCCGCAACCAGGCGGGCTCCTCCGCGGCATCCGCCGTCGCGACGTCCGCCGCGTACTCCGCGCCCGCACCACTTCCCGACGGCGACGTCGTGACCTTCGACTTCGGCCCCGGCAACGTGGCCGCGGGTGCGCTGGGCGTCACCTCGTCGACCGGGTACAACCCCGAGTGGGGCTACGGCTTCACCACCGCCCCGACGGCGGCCCCGGCCGACGTCGACCGCGGGGGCGACGACGCTCTGCGCGGCGACTTCGTCGCGGCATCCGGCTCGACCTTCGAGGTCGATCTCGAAGCCGGCGACTACGTCGTCTCGCTGATCGCGGGCGACCGCACGGCGGCGAGCGACATCGCGATCACCGCGGAATCGATCGCCAAGGTGCAGCCGACGACGAAGGTCGCCGGCGAGTACCTCGAGATGGCGTTCCCGATCGCCCTCGTCGACGGGACGCTCACCCTGCAGATCACGGGCACCGCGACCGCGCTGAACGCCCTGACGATCACCCGCCAGGCGGACCGCACCCCGGGCACTCTCACGACCGCGTACCTCACGGGCGACTCGACCGTGCAGACCTATGACCCGGGCTTCGCGCCGCAGGCCGGCTGGGGCCAGATGATCGGGCGGTTCCTCGCTCCCGACGTCGTCGTCGCGAACCACGCGATCGGCGGTCGGTCATCGAAGAACTTCATCACGCAGGGCCGCCTCGACGAGGTGCTCCGCGCGATCCGCCCCGGCGACTACCTCTTCGTGCAGTTCGGTCACAACGACGCCACGCAGGGCGTCGACGACCGCTACGCGTCGCCCGCCGATTACAAGGAGTACCTGCGGGTCTACGTCGAGGGTGCGCGACAGCGCGGCGCGACGCCGATCATCGTCACGCCCGTGTCGCGTCGCAGCTTCGACGCGGCGACCGGCGCCTTCGCCGTGAGCTTCCCCGAGTACGTCGCGAAGGCGACCGAGCTCGCGGTCGAGGAGGACGTGCTGCTGGTCGATCTGTCGGCCTCGAGCCGCGGCTTCCTGAACGAGATCGGTCCCGAGGCGGCCAAGGCGGTGTTCCTGCACGTCGACCCGGGTGTGTTCCCCGGCCGTCCCGCCGGGACCGTCGACGACACTCACTTCCAGGACTACGGCGCGATCCAGATGGCGCGCCTCATCGCCCAGGACGTCGCCGAGCTCGACGACCCCATCGCCGCCAAGGTGATCGACATCGCTCCGCCGGCGGCGGTGCCGCCGGTGCCTGCGAACCTCGTCGCGGGCTCGATCTCGAACGCCGGCGCACAGCTGCGTTGGGACGCCTCCGCATCGGCCGACATCTACAAGGTGTACCGCCAGGCGGTCGCCGACCCCGAGCCGGTGTGGTCGCTCGTGACGTACACGACGCAGACGAGCGTCATCGTGCAGGGCCTCGTCGAGGGCGCGAGCTACCGCTACCAGGTGGTCGCCACGAACGGCCGGGGGGATTCGGCGGCGAGCGCGCCGGTGACGTTCACGACGAAGCAGGCACGGTGGAAGTTCGACTTCCAGCTGGCCGGCAACCCCGTGATGCCGGGCTACACCGAAGTGAATCCGAACACGGCCTACACGGCCGAGCGCGGCTTCGGCTTCGAGGTGCCTCTCGCGGCGAGCGCCGGACGCGACCGCGGCAACGGCGGAGGTGCGAACGAGCTGCAGCGCGACTTCGTGCTGCCGGGCGACAGCTCGACGTTCGCGCTCGACGTCCCGAACGGCACGTACTCGGTCAAGACCTACTCGGGCGACTGGATCGGGTCCACGCGCACCAACTTCGATCTCGAAGGCCGCGCGTTCGGCACCGGCAACGCCGGATCCGGCGCGGTCAACGAGAGCGTCCGCGGGCCTGTGCTCGTCACCGACGGGCAGCTCAGCGTCCGCGTCCACGGCGCCGCGGCGGGCACCCGCCTGAACGGCATCGAAGTGACGCCGATCCTCCTCGGACCGGTGGGACTCGAGGTCGTCGACATCGACGCCGACCCGGCAGCTCCGAAGGTCTCGCTCGCATGGGACACCGAGGCCGGTGTCACGTGGAACGTCTACCGCCAGTCGCCGTTCGACGCCGCGCCGGTCCGCGTGGGCGAAATCGCCGAGGCGGCTTTCGCCGACACGACCGCCCGCGTCGGGCTCGACTACGCCTACCACGTGACCGCCGTCGACCAGACCGGGCTCGAGTCGGTGCCGTCTGCCACGGTCGACGTGTCGTTCGTCGATCCCGACGTCACGGTGCCCGCGGCTCCGACGGCGCTCGCGGTGCAGCGCATCGACAAGCGCGAGGTCGAGATCTCGTGGACCCAGCCGGCGAGCGCGCTCTACGCGCTCGTC
>JBEVLS010000024.1:0-8178 GCA_040509015.1 Microbacterium sp. | reverse complement strand
AGCACGGCATCCATCACGATCGCGCCGGCCGTCTCGGACAGCGCGGCGAGCTCGCGGAGCGAGTTCTCGGCGTCTTCCTGCTCGCCCTGCGGGTGCACGCCGACGAGCACGACGTTCTCGAGCCGCAGCTGCCGGTACTCGACCTCGGTGACGTCCTCGAGTTCGGTCGACAGGCCCGGGACGCGGCGCAGCGACGCGCGGTCCTCACGGTCCCATTGGTCGCCGTCGCTGTCGGCGCGCAGCACGGTCGCTTCGTCCTGCAGCGCCTGGGCGGCGCCGAAGACCCGCACACCCGACCGCGCCTCTGCGCGCGACAGCACACGGTCCACCGGGTCGACCGATGTCTCGTCCGTGCTCTGGGGTGTCGTCGTGTCCGTCATGTGTTCCTTTCGGGATGCCTCGTCTCGAGGCGTCCGTGGATTCTAGCCTCCCCCACTGCGGGCTCCTCCGCTACGCTCGTCACCCATGGGGAGTGACCACTACTTCAGCGCGTCCCCCGCCAGTCCCGAGAACCTTCGTCGCGTCCGCGTCGTGCTCGCCGGCCGCAGCCTCGAGGTGACGACGGCCGGGGGCGTCTTCAGTCCCGAGCACGTGGACGACGGTACGGCGGTGCTCTTCGCGAACACGCCGCCTCCGCCGCCGGGAGGACATCTTCTGGATCTCGGGTCGGGGTGGGGTCCGATCGCGCTCACGGTCGCCATGCAGTCGCCCCACGCCACGGTGTGGGCCGTCGATGTGAACGAGCGCGCTCTCGATCTGGTGAGACGCAACGCTCAGGAGCTCGGTCTCGAGAATGTCAACGCCGTGCTGCCCGATGATGTTCCCGACGACATCGTCTTCCGCACGATCCGCTCCAACCCGCCGATCCGCGTCGGCAAGAACGAGCTGCACGGTCTGCTCGAGCGGTGGATCCCCCGACTCGACGAGCGCTCGGACGCGTGGCTCGTGGTCCAGCGGAACCTCGGTTCGGATTCGCTCCAGCGCTGGCTGGCCGCGACCTTCGAGAACGGCTACACCGTGCATCGGGCCGCGACCGGCAAAGGCTTCCGCGTTCTGCGGGTGCGCCGGCACGGGTCACCGCGGTCGGAGCCCATCGATCTGCCCTGACCTCGTGAGGGCTCCGCTCAGGCGAGCGTGACCTCGCCGGAGTAGACGAGCGTCGCAGGCCCCGAGAGCAGGACGCGGCCCTCGTGCATGCGCACCCCGAGCTGACCTCCCGGCACATCCACGGTCCAGTCGTCCGGCGCCGCACTGCCGGCCCACTCGCGGACGGCCACGGCCGCCGCGGCCACACCGGTGCCGCAGCTGAGGGTCTCGCCGACTCCGCGCTCGAAGACCCGCATCCGGATCGCGCCGACGCCGTTGTGCACCAGCGGGTCGCTCGGCACGACGAACTCGACGTTCGCCCCGTGCGGCTGCTCGGGGTGCAGCTGCGGGACCGCCGCGAGATCGAGCTCGTCGAGTTCGGCGAGCTCGGGAAGAGCGACGACCACGTGCGGGTTGCCGACGTCGATCCCCATGCCGGGGCGCGCGGCGCCGTTGCCGCGTGTGCGCACGAGGACGTCACCGGGCTCGACGCGCCACGCACCGAGGTCGACCTCGAAGCCGCGGTCGCTGCGCGTGACGGTCTTGACGCCGGCGCGTGTGCCGACGCGGAGCGGCTCATCCACGCTCGCCCAGTCGAGGTCGGTCAGGTAGCGCACGAACACGCGGATGCCGTTGCCGCACATCTCGGCCTTCGAACCGTCGGCGTTGCGGTAGTCCATGAACCATTCGGCTCCGGATGCCGCCGCCCGGGCGCCCTCGTCGATCGCCGCCGAGCGCACCACCCGCAGGATGCCGTCCGCGCCGATGCCGAATCGGCGATCGCACAGCACCGCGATCTGGTCGTCGGTGAGGTCGAGCGTGCCGTCGGGGTCGGGGATCACGACGAAGTCGTTGCCCGTGCCGTGACCTTTCGTGAAGGCGATGGTCTGCGGCATGCGACCAGTCTAGGAGCCCGTCGATCAGTCGGCGATCAGGCGCTTCCCGGTCGCCCAGGTGTCGAACGTCTCGTAGCCGAGCGCGTCGTAGAAGGCGCGCGCCTCGACGTTCTCGGGACGCACCATGAGCTGCACCTTGGGGCAGCCCATCCCGAGGAGCAGCTCCTCGGCCCGGGCGACGAGCGCGCGGCCGATGCCTTCGCCGCGCCGATCGGGTGCCGCGGCGAGATAGTAGAGCCACCCGCGGTGGCCGTCGTACCCGGCCATGACCGATCCGACGACCGAGCCGGCGTCGACGGCCACGAGGAAGAGCTCCGGCTGCACCGCGAGCTTGCGGGCGATGTCCTTGCGGGGGTCGTTCCACGGTCGGGTCAGGCCGCTCGCCTGCCACAGCGCCACGACCGCGTCGGTGTCGCGCGCCTCGAAGGCGCGGATCTGCACGGTCATCTCACCGCCTCCACGAGGGCGCGCGCGTCGTGGCCGGACTCCACCCATTCGATGCCCTCGTACCGTCGGAACCACGACACCTGCCGACGCGCATAGCGGCGGGTGAGCGCCTGCGTCTCGGCGATCGCCTCGGCGCGGGTCTGCTCGCCGACGATCTCGGCGAGAGCCTGGGCGTACCCGATCGCGCGCCGCGCCGTGATGCCTCGCTCGAGTCCGATGTCGCGCAGCCGCACCACCTCGTCGACGAGACCGTCGCGCCACATGTCTTCGACGCGCCGATCGAGCCGACCGACGAGCTCGTCGCGCGGCACCTGCACACCGACGATCCGGGTGACGGGATGCCACGGCACGGGCTCGTCGGGCAGCGCGGCGCCGTGCGTCGCCTCGCCGAGGGCGAGGATCTCGAGTGCCCGCACGATGCGGCGCCCGTTGCGCGGGTCGACGCGCTCCGCCGTGTGCGGGTCGGCGTCGCGCAGCCGCGCGTAGAGCACCCCCGGGCCGAGGTCGTCGAGTTCCGCCTCGAGGCCGGCGCGCAGGGCCTCGTCACGGGGAGGGAACCGGAAGTCGTACAGCACGCTCGAGACGTAGAGCCCCGACCCCCCGACGAGGATCGCGTCGGCGCCTCGGTCGTGGATCTCGCGCACCGCGGCGCGCGCGGCATCCTGATACCAGGCGACCGCGGCCTCTTCGGTGACGTCGAGGACGTCGAGCAGGTGATGCCGGATGCCGCGGCGCTCGACGACCGGCAGCTTGGCGGTGCCGACGTCCATGCCCCGGTACAGCTGCATGGCGTCGGCGTTCACGATCTCGGCCGGCCGACCGCTCTCGGTCAGGCGTTCGGCGAGATCGAGAGACAGCGAGGTCTTGCCCGTGCCGGTCGCGCCGACGACGGCCCAGAGCCGAGGCGCGCGATCGGGCGCGGTCACACGCCGATGCGCAGCGTCGGAAGACCGAGCGACACGGCGCGCGGAGCGCCGGATCCGGATGCCGCGCTCGGCACGCCGCACGATTCGGCCTGCGAACGGTCCCAGGCGTCGCCCGACCGCGTGCGGCGGATACGCAGCGGCGAGTCGTCCGTCGAGTCCGCGAGCAGGTGGAAGGGCGCGGCGTGGGTCACCACGACCGAGACGACGTCGCCAGGACGCGGCGTGGCCGATCCTTCGGGGACCTCGAAGTGCACGAGACGGTTGTCTTCGGCACGACCTGTGAGACGGTGCGTCTCGGCGTCCTTCTTGCCCTCCCCCGTCGACACGAGCACCTGCAGCTCACGGCCGACCTGCTTCTGGTTCTCTTCGAGGCAGATGCGGTCCTGCAGCGCGGCGAGACGCTCGTAGCGCGCCTGCACGACCGCCTTGGGCACCTGATCGGGCATCGTCGCGGCGGGGGTGCCCTCGCGGATCGAGTACTGGAACGTGAAGGCGCTCGCGAAGCGCGCCTGCTCGACCACGCGCATCGTGTCTTCGAAGTCCTCGTCGGTCTCGCCCGGGAAGCCGACGATGATGTCGGTCGAGATCGCCGCGTGCGGGATGCGCTCGCGCACCCGGTCGAGGATGCCGAGGAAGCGCTCGCTGCGGTAGGAGCGGCGCATCGCCTTGAGGATGCGGTCGCTGCCCGATTGCAAGGGCATGTGCAGCTGCGGCATGACGGCCGGTGTCTCGGCCATCGCGTCGATGACGTCGTCGGTGAAGGCGGCGGGGTGCGGGCTCGTGAAGCGGATGCGCTCGAGGCCCTCGATCTCGCCCGCGGCGCGCAGCAGCTTGCCGAACGCCTGACGATCGCCGAACTCGACGCCGTAGGAGTTGACGTTCTGGCCGAGGAGGGTGACCTCCATCGCCCCGTCATCGACGAGCAGGCGGATCTCGTTGAGGATGTCGCCCGGACGGCGATCCTTCTCCTTGCCGCGCAGACTCGGGACGATGCAGAACGTGCACGTGTTGTTGCAGCCGACCGAGATCGACACCCAGCCGCTGTAGACGCTGTCGCGCTTGGTGGGCAGGGTCGACGGGAAGACCTCGAGCGACTCGAGGATCTCGAGCTCGGCTTCGCCGTTGTGACGTGCGCGCTCGAGCATTCCGGGCAGCGAGCCCATGTTGTGGGTGCCGAACACCACGTCGACCCACGGCGCCTTGTCGCGGACGGCCTCTTTGTCCATCTGCGCGAGGCAGCCGCCGACGGCGATCTGCATGCCGTCCCGGGCGTCCTTGCGGGACTTGAGGTTGCCGAGCGTGCCGTAGAGCTTGCCCGCCGCGTTGTCGCGCACGGCGCACGTGTTGATGACGACGACGTCGGCCTCGACTCCGGCGTCGGCGCGCACATAGCCGGCGCTTTCGAGAGAACCGGAGAGCCGCTCGGAATCGTGGACGTTCATCTGGCAGCCGAACGTGCGGACCTCGTACGTGCGCGCGCGGCCGTCAGCGGTGACGGCGGCGCTCGACGGCGAGATCAGCGTCGGGGCGTGAGAGACGGAGGTCATGGTGCTGACATTCTACGAGCCGGGTCCCCCTCCGGACGCAGCAGCGGGGATGCCGCCGCGGATCGCTGGGGGCTGTCCGCGACGGCATCCGATCGCCACCGGGCGCAGTGCGTCGCCGGTGGCTGACGGCGCCCTGGAGCTGGGGACTCGGGCGCCGGGTTCGAAGGTCCCGATCGCGGATGCCGTTCCGGTGATCGAGGTGGACGGGAGCAACGCTAAGCGCGCGATCATGCGCGGGACGCACGATCCGAAGATCCCCGCAGTGAACTGCGTAGTGGACCGGGTCGCCATCACGCGGACGATCGCCGTCCTGTACCCAGGCGATGCGCTCGATCGCGCCTGCAGATCCGCGCAGACCGTCCGATGTGCGACAGGGGGTGACGCCACGGCGTAAACCCGAAATACTGTGATCGGATCCCAGTGTTTCGTCTGCGCCGATGCGACGCAGCTCGTCGAGTCGCGTGGATAGGGTGAATGACCGCCGCACACCTGCGGCGTCTCTCCGCACCCATCGGACGGGCTTGAAGACGGGGGGAACGAAGTGACCGAGCGCACGATGCCGCACGGCGCTGACCGGGTGATCGGTTCAGATCGGGACCCCGACGCCATCCTGCGCTCCCTGTCCGGCGGACTCTCCGTGATCGTGTCCGGATCACTCGGTGCGGGCAAGAGCCACCTGCTGCGCATGATCGCCCGGGAGCTCCACCGCACGGGGTACGACCCCGTGGTCCTCCGGCCGAGCGCCGTGCTGAGCACCGTGCCGTTCGGTGTCCTCGAGGATCATCCCGATCCGCGGAGCGCCGTGCTGCGCGACGACGACGGAGCCGCGGGTGCTCGCCCCCTCGTCGTGGTCGTCGACGATGCGCAGTGGCTCGACGCGGAGTCCGCGAGTGTGCTGTCGCGCGCCATCCATCGGCGGCGCGCCGTCGCCCTCCTGGCGGTCGCTGCGCCGCGTGCGAGGGCGGCCCCGACGAGTGGTTCGGCGGACGCCGCGTCCGGCTTCATCGACCTGTGGCTGCACGGCGGGGCGGAGCGTATCGATCTGCGGGAGCTCGTGGCCCCCGACGCCGAACAGCTCCTCGACCTCTTCCCCGGCACGGAGCGTCTCGACTCGGTCGCCCGCGCCACCGTGATCAGCCTGGCGGACGGATCGAGGATCCTCCTGCGGGAGCTCGCCGCCCACGCGTCCGGCGCGATCGCGGCCGGCGGCGAGCCCGTCACCGCCTTCTCCGACATACAGAGGCACAGCCGACTCGGCGACGCGATCTTCGCCCACGTCGCCGAGATCGGCGAACAGGACCGGAGCGCCATGGCCGTCCTCGGGCGTCTGCCGGGCATCGACCACGCAGACGCCGCGCGACTGCTGCCGCCGGCCCTGCTCGACGGGCTGATCGCGGCGCGGCTCGTACATGACGACGGCAGCGCGCGTCACCGGCTCTTCCCGGTCTCGACGCTCGCAGCCGAAGCGGCGCATCAGATCCCGGTCGACGAGCTGGAGGACCTGCTCGGGCGCGCCGCGTCGCGGATGCTCGCCGCGAACGGCGCGTGGTGGAGCAGCCCCCTCGCCGTCATGCTCGCAGAGCGATGGCACAGCGGCACCCATCTCGCCCCCTTTCCTGAGGACGCGACCGCCGAGATGCGGGTCCGTGCAGCGCTGGACGCCGCCCGGCAGGCGAACGACACCGGCCGCCCCGCACTGGCGGCGGCCTACGCGGCCTCGGCCCAGGACATCGCCGCAGAGCCCTGCGAGCTGACGCTCGAACGCGCGTACGCGGAGTCGATCCTCTCCGGGCTCGACGGCCCGCTGTCGACGGTCGACCCCGAGGAACTGGACCCCTCCGCGCTCACCCGGTTCCTGCAGCTTCGCGCCCATGTGCGCGGCGGAGCCGATCTGCGCGATCGCCTCGCATTTATGCGCGAGACGACGACCGACGAGCTGTTGCGCGCTCGGATCGAGCTCGCCATCGCCGAATCCTCGGCTCTCGAGCTGGAGTGGCCGCGGGCGATCGAATCAGCACGGGCGGCGTCGGAGAGCGGTGACGTGCCGTCGCAGGTGCGGGCCGCGCTCCTGTGCGCGCTCGGCCGGGTCAACGACGGAAGCTGGGCCGGTGCCGGCCGACACCTCGCGCGCGCACGTGAACTCTGCGTGATGCCCGGCACCCGCCCGAGCGTGAGCACGGTCGATCGACTGCTCGTGCTCTGCGTCGACGTCCTCGCCGCGCAGTGGGCCGGAGTCGAGGCGCCCGGCGCGGATGAACGACGTCGCGAGCTGGCGCTCCTCGCCGCGCGCGAGCGCTCCGCGATCGGCCTGGTGCTGAGCGGATTCGCTGCCGCGCTCGTGCACGCGCGGGCGGGCGACGCCGAGAGCGCGAACGCGGAGATCCGCGCCGCAGCGCGGAGATCACTTCATCTTCCGCTGGGCCCCGGCGTGTCGATCGTCCAGATGGCCATCGCCAGGGCGCTGTCGATCCTCGGGCGAGCACCTGAGGCGCGCGCGCTGCTCCGGGACGCCACCGCCACGTCGGGCGCTCCTCTCCTGCTCGAGCATGCCGAGTGGCTCACGCAGAGCTGCATCCTCGCCGCGGAGGGACGGACTCTCGAGGCGCTCGATTCCGCCGAAGAGGCCAGCGAGCTCTCCGATGTGCCGGGATCGCGCATCCTGCATCTTCGCGATCTGTATCAGCTCGCGGCCCTGGGAGCCGCTGACGACGTGCTGCTGCACAAGATGCGCAGCATCGCCGAGAGCAGCGACATCGGTGCCGCGCACGGGCTGGCGCAGCGGGCGACGGCGATGTTGCGCGGACAGAAGACCGTGTCGCAGCGGACGCCGGTCGAACGGCTGCGACAGGGAGCCCCGTGGAGCAACGCCATGTCCGTCTCCGATGCACCCCCGGCGCTCGGCACGCCGCAACCCGCGGATCTCGCCGGCACTGCACCCCCGCTGTTGCGGGCCAGCATGGCGTTCGGCCTCACTCGACGAGAGCAGGAGATCGCCGATCTCGTGGCAGAGGGGCTGAGCAATCGGGAGATCGCCGAGCAGCTCTTCCTCTCGGTGCGCACCGTCGAGTCGCACGTGTATCAGGCGAGGGCCAAGGTCGGGGCGGGATCTCGGCGCGAGCTCGGGCGACTGGCGGGAGCCCGTATCCGGCCGCGCGACGGGGCATCCGGCTGAGCCTGCTGGCCGGAGCGCACCTCGGCGTCCTCCGCAGTGTGCTCGCTCGGCGCACGGCCGCGACGTCAGCGGATGCGAGCGCGGATCCGGCCCGCCGACAGCGC
>JBEVLS010000023.1:0-3522 GCA_040509015.1 Microbacterium sp. | reverse complement strand
GGGTGTCGAGCACGTACGACTCGAGGAACTCCTCCCACTGCTGACGGAAGCCGTTGAGGAACACGTCGTTCGTGGGCACCTCGGCCCAGTCGGCGTCGTAGTCGTGGTCGTCCGCCAGGTCGGGGTTCCACACCGGCTTCGGCGTGGCGTTGCGGTGCTGGATCTTGGCGCCGAACAGACCCACGACGGCCGAGCCGAGCGTGCCGTCGACGTGGAACTCCACGAGCTCGTCGCGGTTCACGCGCACCGTCCACGACGAGTTGATCTGCGCGACGACGTCGCCCTCGAGCTCGAAGATGCCGTAGGCGGCGTCTTCGGCGGTCGCGACGTAGTGGTCGCCGTTCTCGTCCCAGCGGTCGGCGATGTGGACCGACGCCTGGGCGTAGACGGACTTCACACCGCCGAAGAGGTTCTCGAGCACGTAGTTCCAGTGCGGGAACATGTCGACGATGATGCCGCCGCCGTCTTCGGTGCGGTAGTTCCAGCTCGGACGCTGCGCGGGCTGCCAGTCGCCCTCGAAGACCCAGTAGCCGAACTCGCCGCGCACCGAGAGGATGCGACCGAAGAAGCCCGAGTCGATGAGGCGCTTGAGCTTCTGCAGGCCCGGGAGGTAGAGCTTGTCGTGCACGACGCCGGTCTTGACACCCGCGGCGTCGGCGAGCTTCGCGAGCTCGAGGGCCTCTTCGACCGTCTCGGCGGTGGGCTTCTCGGTGTAGATCGTCTTGCCGGCGGCGATCGCCTTTCGCAGGGCCGAGGCACGCGCCTTCGTGACGAGGAAGTCGGCGTAGATCTCCCAGCGGGGGTCGGCGAGCGCGGCATCCAGGTCGGTCGTGTAGTCCTCGATGCCGTGCTTGGCGGCGAGGTCGGCCAGCTTGGCTTCGCTCCGGCCGACGAGGAGCGGCTTGACCGTCACCTTGGTGCCGTCGGGCAGCTCGATGCCGCCCTGGTCGCGGATCGCGAGGATCGAACGCACGAGGTGCTGGCGGTATCCCATGCGGCCCGAGACGCCGTTCATGATGATGCCGATCTCGCGCACCTGAGGAGCGGTGGCGGAGGCCTCGGCGACGGCCGGGGCGAGGGTCGTGTCAGTCACGGGATCCTGCTTTCGTGTGTGAGCCCGACTGACGTCCACGTCAGTGGGTAAACGCTTTCCAATATTGAATCACGGGTGAGGGATGCTGCGCAAGCGCTTTCCCGGCTGATGGCGCGCTCGACGAGGGTCATCGTCGGGCCAGCCGGAACGCGGCCCACGAGACGGGCGGGAGCGACGCCGCGAGCACACCCGCGTCGAGGGTCGCGCCCTCAACGGGACGCACCCCGACGCGCTCGGGATCGTCGAGCGTGTTGGCCGCGTAGTGGTCTTCCTCGTGCAGCAGGTGCGACTCGACGATCGAGAGGTCTGCGCCGAACGCCGAGACGTCGATGCGGAGGTCCGCGGCATCCGTCAGCGACCGGTTCACGACGAACAGCGAGACGCCCTCGTCGTCGACGGTCGCGACGGCGTTGACGTTCGCGACCTCGCCGAAGCGTCCGCTCGTGAACGTGCCCGACTCGACGGGCACCCGCACGGCGCGGTCGCCCGCCAGTCGCGACGTGATCGAGAACGGGAAGAACGTCGTCTGCCGCCAGGCGATGCCCCCCGGCTCGGTCATGATCGGAGCGATCACGTTGACGAGCTGCGCGAGCGACGCCGAGCGCACGCGGTCGGAGTGCTGCAGCAGCGTGATCAGCAGATCGCCGAAGACGACCGCGTCGAGGGCGTGGTACTGATCCTCGAGCTGGCGCGGGGCGACCGGCCACTCGTCGGGACCGTAGGTGACCGCCTGCTCCTCCCACTTCGAGAGGTACCAGACGTTCCATTCGTCGAACGAGAGCATGATGCGCTTGTCGCTCTTCTTGACGGCGGCGACGTGGTCGGCGGTCTTGACGACCTCTTCGATGAACTTCTGCATGTCGACGGCGGATGCCAGGAACTCCTGCGCGTCGCCGTCGCGCTCCTGGTAGTAGGCGTGGCACGAGATGAAGTCGACGTCGTCGAACGTGTGCTCGAGGACCGTGCGCTCCCACGCGCCGAAGGTGGGCATCGTGCGACCCGAGGATCCGCAGACCACGAGCTCGATCGAGGGGTCCAGCTGCCGCATGCCCTTCGCCGTCCGCGACGCGAGCTTGCCGTAGTCGTCGGCGTTGCGGTGGCCGAGCTGCCACGGACCGTCCATCTCGTTGCCGAGACACCACATCTTCACGCCGAAGGGCGTCTCGCGGCCGTTCGCGGCGCGCTCGTCGGTGCGGGCCGTCGTGACCGACGTGTTGGCGTACTCGAGCAGGTCGAGGGCCTCGAGGGTGCCGCGCGTGCCGAGGTTGACAGCGAGCATGAGGTCGGATCCGACCTTGTCGAGCCAGTCCTGGAACTCGTGCAGGCCGACCTGGTTCGTCTCGGTCGCGTGCCACGCGAGGTCGAGGCGGCGGGGACGACCCTCCTTCGGGCCGATGCCGTCCTCCCACCGGTATCCCGAGACGAAGTTGCCGCCCGGGTAGCGGATCGTCGAGACGCCGAGCTCCTTCACGAGGTCGACCACGTCGGTGCGGAACCCGTCGGCATCCGCGCTCTCATGCCCGGGCTCGAAGATCCCGTCGTAGATGTGGCGGCCGAGGTGCTCGACGAACCCTCCGAAGACGCGGCGGTCGATGTGCGAGATCTCGGCATGCGGGTCGATGCGGGCGGTGACGTCGGTCATTCGTCTCTCTCAGGGGGTCGATGGATGCCGCGCTCGCGGCGCGGACGAGGTCGGTGCAATGTTGCCCGGGGTCAGGCGCGGCGTCGACGCTCGGGGATCGCGACGGCAGCCAGCGCCGCCATGCCGAGCGCGGGGATGAGCAGCGGAAGAAGCGCCCACGTCACGACGACGACGAATCCTGCGGTCGCGACGAGGTACACGGCGCCGGGGATGTCGGACCCGACCCTGCGGGGCACCGCGCGCACGGCGCCGCGCCATCCGAGCTCGGGCGACCAGGCGCCGGCCGCGGTGAGGAGGGCGACCGCGACGGCCGCGAGGCCGACCCAGCCGACGATCTCGACCACGATGCCTCCGGGCAGGAACCCGCTGCGGGCGAGATCGATGTCGAGCAGGAGGACGACGGTGGCCACCGCCGCGACGAGACCGACGACGCTGCCACCGGGGAGCGCCGCTCTCACGTCGGCCCAGAAGTGCGCCAGCGCGGAGTCGTCCGCGCCGACGTAGCGGCGCAGGTGACGGATGCCGGCGGCCAGGGCCGCGGGGAGCGTGACCACCAGCACGCCGACCAGCGCGACGAGCAGGCCCACCATGAGCACCTCGCCGAAGAGGGCGAACTTCGCCCCGGCCCCGGGGAACCGCGCTGCCGGTCGGTCTTCGAGCGTCGGCCCGCTTCCCGACCGGTCCGCCCGGACCGCGGCCTTGTATTCGCGCTTGGTGCTCACGGCGGTCGCCATCAGCCCTTGAGTCCCTGGGTGGCGACGCCGTCGACGAGGAACCGCTGGAACAC